>DAIMGD010000377.1:0-1530 GCA_036724165.1 Rhodanobacter sp. | reverse complement strand
CGGAAAATACGGCGTACCGAGCAGGCTGCACAGCACCGCGAGATTGCCGCCCCACAACGGCCCTTGCACATCGACCTCGGTGCTCGCCGTGCCTGACCATGCCGCGGTGGATGCGGATGAGGTCAAGGTGCTCCAGAAGTGTCGCCAGCTGAATTCACTGCCGGACTCCGCGCCAAGGTCCGCCAGCAAGGGCCCGCTGAACGTGCACAGGCCGCTCCTGGCATACAGCGCCAGCTGCAGCGCGGTGAAGTCGCTATGTCCCACCAGCAACGTGGAGGCATCGGCCAAGCGTTCGCGCAAGGCGTCGTAGCGCAGGCGCGGCAGCAGGCGCGAGGCGCCATAACCGCCACGGGTCACCAGCGCGATATCCGGCAACGTCTCCATCGTCGCCAGCGCATTGATATCGGCGGCGCGCTCGGCATCGGTGCCGGCGAAACGCAACGCGGTGCGCTGCAGTACGTCCAGGCCACCCACGACACAGCCTGCTTCGCGCAATCGCGTCACGCCGCGCGTCATCGCGGCGGGGTCATACGGGTAGCCGGAGGGGGCGATCAGGCGGATGGTGATATCGGACATGGCGCGTCGTCGTCTGGAAAACTTGAGTATGGTTCGCCGGGCATGGCATCGCCATGGCATCGCGGTGTTCCGCACGAGGCTACACGTACTCGACTACCTCCAGCCCGAAGCCGGCCAGGCCGACCAGCTTGCGCGGCGTGCCGAGCACGCGCAGCCGGTGCACGCCCAAATCAGCCAGCATCTGGGCGCCGAGACCGAGCTGGCGCCACTCCTGCTGCTGCACCTCTTCCGGCGCCTGCGTGCTGGGCTGGCGGCTGAGCCGGGCCAGCAATGCGTCCGGCGTGTCTTCACCCGACAGCACCAGCAGCACGCCGCGATCCTCATCGGCGATCCGGCGCAGCGCCGAGGTCACGGTGAGACCAAGATCATCGCGTTGCAGGTGCAAGACATCGGACAGCGTGTTGCGCACATGCACGCGGGTGAGCACCGGCGCAGCATCATCGACCGTGCCGCGCACCAAAGCGAAATGCAGGCCGCGGCGGATCACGTCGCGATAAGCCACCAGGCGGAAGCTGCCGAACTCGGTCTGCACGTCTTCCTCGTGCACGCGCTGCACGGTCTTTTCGGTTTCCAGCCGATAGCGGATCAGATCGGCGATCGAGCCGATCTTCAGGCCGTGTTTGGCCGCAAAGACTTCCAGCTCCGGACGACGTGCCATCGAGCCGTCCTCGTGCAGCACCTCGATCAACACCGCCGACGGCTCCAGCCCGGCCAGCGCGGCCAGGTCGCAACCGGCTTCGGTATGGCCGGCGCGGGTCAGCACGCCGCCCGGCTGCGCGGTCAGCGGAAAGATGTGGCCGGGCTGCGCCAGATCCTGCGGCTTCGCATCGGCCTTCACCGCCACCTGGATCGTGCGCGCGCGATCGTGCGCCGAGATGCCGGTGGTGACACCTTCGGCCGCCTCGATCGAGACGGTGAAGTTGGTGTGGTAGGACGAGGTGTTGTCGCTGACCA
>DAIMGD010000376.1:0-1539 GCA_036724165.1 Rhodanobacter sp. | reverse complement strand
GCCGCGGCAGGTAGCCGCCGGCGAAGCTGCCGGTGCGCTTGAGCACCTGCGCGTAGTGCGCCACGAACCATTGCCACAGCGCGTCGCGCTGGGCTGGCGTGTCGCGTCCGCCGCGCAGCAGCGAAGCCATCTCGCCGACCTTGACCGGCTTGCTCAAGGCGAAGTTGCGCACCGCTTCGGCGAGCGCCGGATCTTCCACGTTGGCCAGGCCGGTCAGCATGCTGTTGCGCAACGCCGCGTCGCTGGTCTGCGGAATTTCCGCGATCAACGCATCGACCGCGGGCTTGCCGCGCTCCTGCACCGCCACCGCCAGTGCGTCGCCGAGCAGATCCGGATCGGCCGCGCCGAGATTCAGACGGCCATCCGGTTTGCGCTTGAGCGCGGCATCACCCTGGGCGAGCAGCGCCGCGCGCACCTCCGGCAGCTTGAAGTCGAGCCCGAGCGCGCCGGCCAGGGTGCTGCGCAACAGCGCGTCATCCTCGGCTTCGCCGGGCTTGCGCTGGTAGCCGAGCTGGTCGAGCCGCGCCGCATACGCATCCCTGACCCACGCCGCGATGCGCGCGCGCTGGGCGTCGTTGCCGGCTTCGTGGCGATAGATCCAGCCGAGCTGATCCAGCGGCGCGCTGGCGACTTCGCGCACCTTCGACGCGGTCAGCGGCTTCAGCGCCATCAGCACGTCACCGGCATCCAGGTCGCCATGCCGGAAATTCGCATCGACTGCATCGGCGTAGGCCAGCTGCTCGGCGTCGCTGAGCTTGTCGACATGCGTGACCAGACTGCCGAGTTCACGGCGATCCAGACCGAAACGGTAATAGCCGCTGGCGTTCGCGTTCGGCATCACCCAGGTCGGCTGGCTGGCATCGGCCAGCCGCATCGAACCTCTGGCCTTGTCGAGCAGCTGGCAACCGACCTTGCTGCCGTCCGCGGTGCCGTAGCGCACGCACACCGGCACGCCCCAGATGCGCTTCGCGTCGCCCGTGCTGCCGATCGGCAGATAACGGCTCTGGCTCAACTGCAGCACCGTCTTGCCGTTCTTCTGTTCCAGTTTCGTCTGCACGTACGGCACGCCGGACTGGTCGAGGAAACTGTTGAACGCGTGCTTGAACGCCTCGCCCTTGCCGGCCGCGCTGGCGATCGCCGCGACCAGATCGTCGGCCACCGCGTTGCCGAACTTGTGCTGCTGGATGTACGCGCGCATGCCCTTCTGGAAGGTCTTTTCGCCGACGTAGTTCTCGAACATGGCGATCACGCCGGCGCCCTTCTCGTAGGTGATGCCGTCGAACGCGGTCTCGATGTCGCCGTTGCCGGTGATCGGCTGGCGGATCTTGCGTGCGCTGACCAGGCTGTCGTTGGCCATCGCGCCCTGCGCGCCATCCACCCGATCCAGGTCGGCGCGGTATTCCGGATGCACCTGCATCGTCACCTTCTGCTGCATCCAGGTGGCGAATGCCTCGTTGAGCCAGATGTCGTTCCACCATTCCAGCGTCACCGTGTCGCCGGTCCACTGGTGCGCCAGCTCATGCGCGGTGACGTTGAACG
>DAIMGD010000375.1:0-1544 GCA_036724165.1 Rhodanobacter sp. | reverse complement strand
CCGGGCTGGTCGGTCAGTTCGAGGAAGCGTTCGTCCGCCACCTTGAATGACAAGCGGCCGCCTTCACTGCCATCGGACGGCGTTACCGCGAACATCTTGCCGCCGACGCTGAGCACCAGGTCCGCACCCCACTTGATGTCCCGCGTCACCCCGGGCCACTTGCCGCAGAGCGCTTCCAGCTGGATCGCCGTGAGACCACTGGCCTGCCTGGTCATTGTCGGTGTATTCCGTGAGAACCCGACACGCATTGTGCCGGGCATGACCAGCGCTGTCTGCCGGCTCGCGATGCACCTCGGTAACGCCACGCGACGACTGGCGGCCAGCTGTTTCACCCATCCCACGCCGCCGATCGTCATTGCATGTTCATGCTGCATTGCACACAATACGCGAAAGTATGGAGATACCCTTGATGCTCGCCGTCGACTACGCAGCGCCCTCCCGATTTGCCCCGTTGCCACCGCGCAGCAGCGAGCGTTTTGCCCGTTCCTCGTCGGTGCCATCGACGCCGGGGGAGCCGGTGTCAGTCAGCGACGGCCGCGAGCTGGTGCTGCGTGCGATCGAACCGGGCGACGTGGCCGCGTTGCAGCGCTGCTTCGTGCGGCTGACGCCAGAGGACATCCGTCGGCGTTTTCTGCACGCGATGTCGGAGTTGCCCGCACCGATGGCGCAGCGGTTGTGCCGGATCGATCCGGCCCTGGAAACCGCGCTGGTGCTGCTCGACCAGACGGTGACCCCGGCTGAGATCCGCGGCGTCGGGCGCATCTATGTGGATGAAGCCGCCGACAATGCCGAGTTCTCGGTGCTGGTGGAGCATGACTGGACCCGGCTTGGCCTGGGTGCCCTGCTGATGCAGCGGCTGGTTGACGACTGTCGCCGCCGCAAGCTGGCGGAAATCTGGGGCTATGTGCTGCTGGAAAACCGCCCGATGCTGGAACTGTGCAAGGAGCTCGGCTTCACCCGGCGCCTGATCGACAACGACCCGGGCACGGCGCAGATTTCGCTGCGGCTCTGATCGCCGCCATCGGATACATCCGCACAATCCCGGTTCGCCGGAGCGGTCGCGTTACACTTGGCCGCTTTCCCCGGCGCGGCTCGATGGCGGCGCCCTGAACACGCGTCCCCTATGCCCAGCCTGATCAAGCACCCGCCGCTGCCCAGCACGCCCAAGCAACGTCGCTACTGGACGCCACCGCACGGTTCCGGACGGGCGTTGCTGATTGCCGAAGCGGCGCGAACACACGATGGCCTGCTGGTGGCGGTGACCCGCGATACCCAGCGCGCACAGGCGCTGGAAGCCGAATTGAAGATCTTCGCCGGCGGCCTGCCGGTGCTGCATTTCCCGGACTGGGAAACCCTGCCCTACGACGTATTCAGCCCGCATCCGGAAATCGTCTCGCAGCGCATCGCCACGCTGTACCAGCTGCCCAGCGTGAAGCGCGGCGTGCTGGTGGTGCCGGTGGCCACGCTGATGCAGCGCATCGCGCCGCGCGCGCACATCACCGGCTCCGGGCTGGTGCTGGCCAGGCGCCAGAAGCTCGACCTGG
>DAIMGD010000374.1:0-1555 GCA_036724165.1 Rhodanobacter sp. | reverse complement strand
CCGTTCCAGCTGCTGCGCGATCGTGGTCTGCAGCCAGACCACGTAGCCGCGTTTACGCAGATGATCGCGATTGTGTGCGGCGAGCACCACGCCGGCGCCGGTGGCGAGCAGCACGCCGGGGCGCTGGCTGCACTCGTCCAGCAGCGTGCTTTCGCGCTGGCGGAAACCGGCCTCGCCCTCGATCTCGAACACCGTGCTCACGTCCACGCCGCAATGCTGCTCGATCTCCTGGTCGAGATCGACGAACGGCAGTCCATAATGCGTGGCAAGCCGGCGTCCGATCGACGTCTTGCCGGCGCCGGTCGGACCAATGATGAACAGGTTGCACGACGGATTCATGGACAAATGCTAACAGGGCAAGTGCGGAGGCAGGGTTGAACGAGCGCGTGTTGCTGGCCGGCTGCGGCGACCTGGGCCTGCGCGTGGCGCAGCGCCTGCTGGCGCGCGGCGACACCGTGTGGGCATTGCGGCGCCAGCCGCCGGTAGCGGACGATGGCGGCATCCACTGGCTGCGTGGCGACCTGACCCGGCCGGACAGCCTGTGCGAACTGCCCGCCGGGATCACCCAGCTGGTCTACCTGCCGACGCCGGATCGACGTGAGGTTTCCGCCTATCGCGCCACCTTCGTGGACGGCCTGCGCCATCTGCGCGATGCACTCGACAGCAGCTCGCTGCAACGCGTGCTGCTGGTGTCCTCCAGTGCGGTGTATGGCGAGCACGGCGGCGATTGGGTGGACGAGCTGACGCCCCCGGCGCCGCCGGGATTCAACGGGGCGGTGCTGCTCGAAGCGGAGCGCTGGCTCGCCGCGCAACCGGTGGCTGCGATCGTCTTGCGGCTGGCCGGGTTGTATGGACCGGGTCGTCTGCAGCTGCTCGAACGCCTGCGTGCAGGGCAGCTCACGGTGCCGCGCACGTTGCCACACTGGGCCAATCGGATCCATGTCGACGATGCCGCCGCGGCGATCGTGCACCTGTTGCAGCTGACCGATCCCATGCCGTTGTATGTTGGCGTGGACAATACGCCACTGCCCCTCGCTGCGCTGTACGACCATCTGGCCGGCCTGATCGGTGCGCCGCCGGCCGACGCTGGCCCGGCTCCTGCAGGCATCGGCAGCAAGCGGCTCAGCAATGCGCGGTTGCGCGCCAGCGGCTTCGTACCGCGCTGGCCGGATGCGCGCGACGGCTATGCCGCACTGCTCGATCACTAGTTTGTTCCACACTCACGGAGAACCCGCATGGCCAATACCATCCCGCATCACCAGGTCAGCACCGGCAACGAGATCCCCGGTTATCGCACCGTGCGTCCACTCGGCATCGTGCGCGGCATCACGGTGCGTTCGCGCAGTGTGGTCGGCAATCTCGGCGCGGCGTTGCAGACGATCGTCGGCGGCAACATCTCGATCTATACCGAGCTGTGCGAGAAGGCACGCGAGGACGCCTTCGAGCTGATGCTGCAGCACGCTGCGACGCGGGGCGCGAACGCAGTGGTGGCGATGCGCTACGACGCCAACGAGGTGGCGCAGGGGGTGACCGAAGTGCTCGCGTACGGCACCGC
>DAIMGD010000373.1:0-1557 GCA_036724165.1 Rhodanobacter sp. | reverse complement strand
CAAAAAGCCCGCTCAAGGCGGGCTTCTTCTGCTTCGAATTGCGGACCATTTCAAGGATTGCGGGCCAAAAAGCAGACCTTGAAAACGGTTGAGACCATTGGTACCGGTGAGAGGACTCGAACCTCCACTGTGTCACCACAAGCGGATTTTGAGTCCGCCGCGTCTACCATTCCGCCACACCGGCATGTGAGCCGCCGCATTATGCCGGGTTCAGTGCACGCGGTCGAGTCCCAGCTGGCGCACGTCGCGGCCGTACCAGCGGTCTTCGGGCAGTGGCTGGAAGACCGCGCAACGGAGCATCGGGCCGGAGTAGATGTGCAGGCTGACGGTGACGGAGCTGTCGCTGGGGTTGCGTATGCTGTGGTATTCGTGCGGCGGAATCAGGCTGCCGGCCGAGCCGGCGCCGGCCTGGATCGAGCCGATCGGCTGGAAGCAGTAACGCTGCGCGTCGTGTTCCAGCAATTCGTACTGCACAATTTCCAGCGAGCCGTTCCATACGCCCTCGACGCACCACATGCCGTCGTGATCGTGGATCGGCGTGCCCTGGCGTGGACCCCAGGTCATGGCCACCACGCAGTAGCCGTGCTCGTCGCTGCGGTACAGCTCGCGGCGGGCGTAGTGTTCGGGATTGGCCTCGAACACGCAGTCGGGCAACGTCACTTCGTTGTCGCGGATCAGCTTGCACAGGCTATTGCGCAGGCTGTCGGTAAGTTCGTGGGTCGTCGGTTTGGCCACGGCGGCGTCGATCGCGTCGATCAGGGTGCGGCTGCCGGGGAAATCCAGGGTAAGCATGATGGTCTCGGATGGTGCGTGATGCCGCTTATCTTAGCAACGGGGCGGTCAAGCGGCCGGCAGCCGGTTCAGGAACCCGCCGATGGCGCGGCTGTAGTTCTCGATATCGACCAGGAACGCGTCGTGGCCCTGCGGCGAATCCAGCGCCACGAACGCCACTTCCGCGCCGGCGGCCTGCAGGCCTTCGGCGATCTGTTCCTGTTGCTGCAGCGGAAACAGGATGTCGGTGCTGACGCCGATCACCATCGCCCGTTCGATGTGGATGCGCTTGAGTCCTTCCAGCACGCTGCCGCTGCCGTATTCGGCGATGTCGAACCAGTCGCTGGCACGCGACAGGTACAGATAACTGTTCGGATCGAAGTTGCGCACGAAGCGCTGCGCGTGGCCTTCGAGATATGACTCGACCTGGAATTCGCGACCGAACGGTTCGTCCTCGCGCTGTTCCGGGTCGAGCCGGATGCGCGCGAAGCGGCCGTTCCATTCCATCGCCGAGCGATAGGTGATCACGCCGAGCTTGCGCGCGATGCTCATGCCCATGTCGGGATAGCTGCCGCCGGCTTCGGCGTGGATGTCGTAGCGACCTTCGTTCCACTGCGGATCAAGCCGGATTGCCTCGCGTTGCAGCGAGCGGATCGCGATCGCGAACGGCTGCGCCTGCGGCGCGGTGTCCACGCTGATATGTGCGCGCACGCTGCCGGGATGCAGCAGCATGTAGGCCAGCGCGCTCATGCCGCCCATCGAGCAGCCGATCAGGCAGGCCAGCTG
>DAIMGD010000372.1:0-1563 GCA_036724165.1 Rhodanobacter sp. | reverse complement strand
GGGCAACGCCGCCAGCGTGCTGGTCGGCGACTTCCTGTATTCGCGCTCGTTCCAGTTGATGGTGGAACTGGACGACATGCGCATCATGCGCATCCTCGCCGACACCACCAACACCATCGCCGAAGGCGAGGTGCTGCAGCTGCTCAACATCGGCAACGCCGACGTCAGCGAGGCCGCGTACCTGGCGGTGATCGAGCGCAAGACCGCGGTGCTGTTCGCCGCCGCCACCGAACTCGGCGGCATCCTCGGCGGCCTGCCGGAAGATCAGGTAGCCGCGCTGCGCCGCTACGGCATGGAACTCGGCTACGCATTCCAGATCGCCGACGACCTGCTCGACTATGTCAGCGACGCCGGCACCCTGGGCAAGAACATCGGCGACGACCTCGCCGAAGGCAAGCCGACCCTGCCGCTGATCTACGCGCTGGAGAAAGCGAATCCGGAACAGGTGCAGTCGCTGCGCCACGCGATCGAGCATGGCGGGCTGGATTCACTCGACCGCATCATCGCCGCGATCCGCGACTCCGGCGCGCTGGAGCGCACCCGCGCGCGCGCCGTGCTGCACGCCGATGCGGCCCGTGCCGCGCTCGGCGCGCTGCCCGCTTCGACCCATCGCGATGCGCTGGCCACGCTGGCGGACTATTCGGTGCAGCGCACGTTCTGAATCGCTGCGGTCATCGCGGACGATCGATCAGGGCGTACCGGCAAACGCCGCGTGCAGCCAGTCGTGCATCAAGCGGTAGCTGCGTGCCGCAACGCGTGCGTCGTAGCGGCAGCCGGCGGAATTTTCACCGACTTCCGTGAAGCAATGCACCGCGTGGCCGATCACCACGAACTGCCAGTCGGCGGGGCCGCCGCGCATCTCGTCCATGAACTTGTCCGCGTCGGGCATGGTGCCCTTGTCGTCGGCGCCGTTCATCGCCAGCACGCGCGCCTTGATGTTCTTCGCCAGCGCCGGGTTGTCGGTATCCAGCCCGCCATGGAACGACACCACCGCCGCGACATCGGCGCCACTGCGCGCCAGATCGAGTACCGCGGAGCCACCGAAGCAGAAGCCGATCGCGGCCAGCTTGCCGGTGTCGATCGGCGAATGGCTTGCCTGCGCCTTCAACTGCTCCAGCGCCGCGTTGATGCGTTTGCGCATCAGTGCACGATCGCCGTACAGCGGCTTCACCGCAGCCTGCGCCTGGGCGGCATTGCCCTGCTGCGGACGCACGCCGGCGCCGTACATGTCGGTGAGCAGAATCACGTAATCCTTGCCGGCGATCATCTCGGCCTTCTGCACCGCCGCGTCGTTGACGCCATACCAGTTCGGCACCATCACCAGGCCGGGGCGCTTTGCATTCGTCGAGTCGTCGTAGACCAGCACGCTGTGGAAACGCGTGCCGTCCTGCGTCCATTCGACCGGGCGCTGCACCATCTTCGCCTGCACGGTGAACGCGGAACCTGCCAGCAACAACAGACAGCCAAGTCGGGCGATGCGCATGATGAATCCTCCAGTGGCAACGGTGTCGGCGCTCTGCGAACAGCGCAGAGCGCACAGGGAATTCAGAGTCCGGCAGCGTG
>DAIMGD010000371.1:0-1570 GCA_036724165.1 Rhodanobacter sp. | reverse complement strand
AACCAGAGCACCGTGGAGGAGATTGTGCGAGCGGCTGCCCGTGCCGATTCGGTATCGAGAAAACGGGGCTGCCGCTGCGAAGTGGTCCAGGTAATCAGATAGAGCTGGCTCGACACGGAACATCTGCCGGTGCGCAGTCTTCGATAGCCCAGAATGGGGAGGCGTGACATTTGGCCAGTTTGCCTGGCCGAAGCATGGTCATCATGAAGCGATCTGCTTGCTGGCGTGTAGCTGGCGTCGGACACATGTGCCGGCGCATCGCGACTGAAGTCGCTCCCACAGGCCACAGGGCGGTATTTGTGGGAGCGACTTCAGTCGCGATACTTCAGTCTGTGCGGGACGAAATTGTTACCGCGATCCCATTTCAGAACCACTTCGCCCGTTTCAGTCCTGCATAAATGCCGGACACGACCAGCACCATCACCGTGATCATGACGGGATAGGCCCATGGCTGGCTGAGCTCGGGCATGTGGGTGAAGTTCATGCCGTACCAGCTGGTGAGCAGGGTGGGCGCGGCGAGCATGGCGGCCCAGCCGGCGAGTTTTTTCATCACCTCGTTCTGGCCGAAGGTGACCAGCGAGAGATTGACGTTGATCGCGGCGCCGAGCATCTCGCGCATCGCGCTGATCGATTCGTTGACGCGGAATACGTGATCGTAGATGTCGCGAAAATACGCGCGCAGCTCATCGGGAATCAGGTTCGGGTGCAGGCGTACCAGCTGGTTGATGATGTCCTGCAGCGGTGCCACCGCCAGGCGCAGCGTCATCAGGTCGCGCTGCATGTCGTACAGCCGGCGCACCGTGCTGCGCTTGAAGGTCTCGGCGAAGATGTCCTGTTCGAGCTGCTGCAGTTCTTCGCGGAAGTCGCGCACGATCGGCAGCAGGTTGTCGACGATGAAATCGAGAATGCTGTACAGCGCGTAGCTGGGACCGAGCGCCAGCAGCGCCGGCGTATGCTCGCAGGTGCGTCGCGCCGGTGCGTAGGACAGCGAGGCGCCATGCCGGATGCTGACCAGGTAACGCGGGCCCAGAAAGATGTGCGTCTCGCCGAAGGCCAGCTGGCCGCCGATCAATTGTGCGGTCTGCACCACCAGGAACAGCGAGTCGCCATAGGTCTCGATCTTGGTGCGCTGATGCGCGTTGTGCGCATCCTCGATCGCCAGGTCATGCAGGCCGAACTCTTCCTGCAGTTTCAGCAGCAGGCCCTCATCCGGCTCATGCAGGCCGACCCAGACAAAGGTGTCCGGCTCCCGCAATACATCGCTGATCGCATCCAGCGTGACGTCGCCAATCCGGCTGCCATCCTTGCGGTAGGCAATGCAATTGACCACCATCGGGTGGTCGGCGGGGGACGGCACGGCAGCAGGCGGAGTGATCAGGTTCATTGGCGCATGATGCCCCGCGCCAGAAGGCAGGGCAATTGTGGTTCATGCGTCCTGCCGGTTTCGCCGCAGGCTCCAGGCCAGCGCCAGCCAGCAGGGCAGTGCGAACAACAGCCATGGCTGGTTTTGCTGCACGGTGCCGGGAAGCAGATGCAGCAGCACGGTGATCAGCACGGCCAGCAGTTGCAG
>DAIMGD010000370.1:0-1595 GCA_036724165.1 Rhodanobacter sp. | reverse complement strand
AGGCGCTGAAGACGACGATCGAGGATCACCGCAAGAGCGGCGTCGCGCTGACCACGCTGGGCTTCGGCGAAGGCAACTACAACGATGCGATGGCGGTGATGCTGGCCGACGTCGGCAACGGCAGCCACCACTACATCGACAGCCTGCAGGAAGGTCGCCGCGTGCTGGTCGACGAGATGTCCGCCACTTTGCTGACAATCGCCAAGGACGTGAAGATCCAGGTCGAGTTCAACCCGTCGCAGGTGCAGGAATACCGCCTGATCGGCTATGAGAAGCGCATGCTCAAGCGCGAGGATTTCAACAACGACAAGGTCGACGCCGGCGAGATCGGCGCGGGTGCCAATGTCACCGCGATCTACGAGATCACCCCGAAGGGTTCGGACGCGGCACGCATCGACCCGCTGCGCTATGGCGACAAGACTGCACCGGCCAGGGACGGCCATGAACTGGCCTTCCTGCGCCTGCGCTACAAGCTGCCGGGACAGTCGCACAGCAGGCTGATCGAACAGCCGATCGCGGCACAGCCGGAGGCACAGGCCGGCGCGCGTCTGCAGTACGCCGCCGCGGTGGCGGCGTTCGCCGAAGCACTGCGCGGCGGCAAGTACCTGGACGGCTACAGCTATGCGCAGATCGCGCAGCTCGCCAGCAACTCGCGCGGCGATGATGCGAACGGCTATCGCGCAGGCTTCGTGCAACTGGTGAAGCTGGCCGACGGACTGGCCACGCATGGCGATGTCGCAAGCGATGCCGCAGCGCGTTGAGGTTTCCGGCCTCGAGGCGCGGACAGCGGTGGTGGGTGCGCAGCTCCCGGCACCCCTCCCCGGCCGCTGCCGTGCCGCGGGGCCGGAGCTGTTTGCAGCATTGCTGGATCCGGCCAACCTACCCGGCGCCGGGCGATTTCGCTTAACCTCGGTCCCCATGGATGTCGAGGTCGATCCCGATGCGCTGCTGATGCTTGCCTACGCGCGGGGCGACCTCGCTGCGTTCGAGACGCTCTACGCGAAGCATCGCGGCATGCTGTACCGCTTCCTGCTGCGCAGCGTGCGCGACCCGCATCGCACCGACGAACTGTTCCAGGAAACCTGGAGCCGCGTGATCACCGCCCGTGCGCGTTACCAGCCGCAGGCGAAGTTCAGCACCTGGCTGTTGCAGATCGCGCACAACCTGATGGTGGACAGCCTGCGCCGCCAGCGACCGATGGCCACGGGCGACGAAGCCGATACCGTGCTGGCCCAGCTGGCGATGCCGGAACGCGAGCAGCCCGATCACACGCTGTCCGAATTCCAGCGCCGTCGCAGCCTGCAGCGCGCGATCGAACAGCTGCCGGACGAACAGCGCACCGCGGTGCTGCTGCGACTGGAACAGGAACTCAGCCTGGAGGAAATTGCCGAGGTGACCGGCGCCGGCCGCGAGACGGTGAAATCGCGCCTGCGCTATGCCATGAACCGATTACGCGAAGTGTTGACCGAATGACCACCCCACTGCCACCCCAGGGTCCATCAGAGCCCGACGAGCAGCTGCCCGGCGAAGCCGAGCTGGCCGCACTGTATCGTCAGCTGCCGCAGCAGCAGCCGGGTCCGCAGCTGGACGCGGCG
>DAIMGD010000369.1:1260-1610 GCA_036724165.1 Rhodanobacter sp. | reverse complement strand
ACGCCGCCTGGTATCTGGCGACAAATCCGGATGTGCTGGACGCCGGGTCGGAACCCCCGCTGCACTTCTGTCGCTACGGCTGGCGCGAGGGCCGCTGGCCCAACCGGTATTTCGATCCGGCCTGGTATCTTCAGCGCAATCCCGACGTGCGTGTGGCCGACACGAACCCGCTGCTGCACTACGTGCGCGATGGTGACCGGGAGGGGCGTCGCCCGGTCAGGCATTTCGATTCGACCTGGTATCGCATCGCCTATAACATACCGACCGACGCGCTGACGCTGGCGCATTTCCTGATACAGCGGACCTCGGGCCGCTTCGCGCCGACGCCGGAACTTTGGGTCGTGCCGCAC
>DAIMGD010000369.1:0-1250 GCA_036724165.1 Rhodanobacter sp. | reverse complement strand
GGCGGAGAGGACCCGTTCGCGCACTATATGAATGACATGATGCGCGAGCAGCGCGAACCGTTCCCTGATTCGGGCATCGTCATGGCATCTGGCCTGATCGATCCCAACTACTACATGGTCAGCGGCGCCGATGTGCACGAAGCACAGCTCGATCCGGGTGAGCATTTCTGTCGCTACGGCTGGCGTGAGAGCCGCAAGCCGAACATCTATTTTGACACGCGCTGGTATCTGCAAACCAATACTCAGGTCGACCGATTGAGGATCAATCCGGTGGTGCACTATATTTGCGAAGGCGAGATGGCCGGTCGCCGGCCGGTACCGTATTTTGACCCACTATGGTATCGCGAGACATACATGATACCGCCTGGTCAAGGGGCGTTGTTGCACTTCCTGACGCATCGGCGCAGCCAGGCGTTCAGTCCGACGCCGTTGTTCGACGTCGGCTGGTATGTTGAGCAGCATCCCGGGGAACTGACCGGCAACCGCGATCCATTCGCACAATTTCTGCAGGCCGGCACGTATAGGGACATCGACCCCTCCCCGGCTTTCGACACAGCGGCGTACCGCAAGCGATATCTCGGCCGGCCCAGCCGCCAGTTCCGCCGGCACATGCTGCCTGACCGCGACAATCCGCTGGTACATCATCTGCGCGCCACCTATAACTGAAGCCGAAGCAAAGTCCGGAGTTCCCGCCCGTGCTCACGGGGCCTACCTTGCGTTGATGACCCTGGACCTGACCCGAGCGGCTACCGAACTCGCCGCGAACGGCTACACCACGCTGCGTGTGCTGGACCCGAAAACGTGCCGCGAGCTTGCCGCGCTGTATGACGACGTGACGCGCTTCCGCAGTCGCGTCGTGATGGAGCGGCACAATTTTGGGCGTGGCGAATACAAGTATCTGGCATATCCGCTGCCTGAGCCGGTCGCCGAACTACGCACCGCGCTCTATCCGCCGCTTGCGACGATAGCCAATGAATGGGGTTCGGCACTCAACGAAGCGGGTCGCTTTCCACCGACACTGGACGAGTTTCTCGCCGAGTGCCACGCGGCTGGCCAGACGAAGCCAACGCCGCTGCTGCTGCGCTACGGCAAGGACGATTTCAACTGTCTGCACCAGGATCTTTACGGCCCGCTGGTGTTTCCGCTGCAACTGACCGTGCTGCTGAGCGCGCCTGGCAAGGACTTCTCCGGCGGCGAATTCGTGCTGGTCGAGCAGCGGCCACGTGCACAATCGCGCCCCGCTGTGGTGC
>DAIMGD010000368.1:0-1623 GCA_036724165.1 Rhodanobacter sp. | reverse complement strand
TGTGTGCCTTGTCCCACAGGCGCAGTTCCTTCAGGTATTTCTCCGCGCGCCGGCCCGCTTCGGCGCGCGGGATGCCGTAGAAACCGGCCTCGTTGACGCAGATGTCGAACGGCTTCTCGAACTGGTTGAAGTTGAGCTCCTGCGGCACCAGGCCGATCAGCCGCATCGCGTCGCCGCGTCGCTTGTTCACCGACACGCCGAACCCCTGCGCGTCGCCGCCTCTGGAGTTCACCAGCGAGGACAGGATGCCGATCAGGGTGGATTTGCCGGCGCCATTGGGGCCGAGCAGGGCGAAGAAGTCGCCGGGCTGCACCGTCAGCGAGATGCCCTTGAGGGCCTCGACGCCGTTGCTGTAGGTCTTGCGCAGGTTGTCGACAACGAGTGCGGGTGTTGAGGTCATGGGTGACGCCGGTGATGGAAAGCCGGGGGAAACCAGGCACATTCGCGCCCCATGCATCGGCAGGGCCGATGGGCAGACGCACGTTGCAGCTTGGTCGGTGGCTCGCAGCAACCTATTATAGCGGGCTTGATGCCGCTGCCCGGGTCCGCCGGTGCACTCACTGTTTCCCGGAATCCGCTCCATGGCCGACCACTTCCAGCTCCGTCTCGTCGACAGCCGCATGCTTGCATCCTCGGTGCGTCACCTCGTGTTCGAGCGTGTCGACGGCCAGCCGCTGGCGTTCGTGCCCGGGCAGTTCCTGCAGGTGCACTTCCATTACGACGACGGCAGCGCGACCAAACGCAGCTACTCGGTGGCCACCGTGGGCGATGGTTCCTCGCCGGTGCAACGCATCGAGATCGCGGTGAGCTATGTCGACGGTGGCGCGGCCACCAACCTGCTCGGCGCGTTGGCGCACGAGGGCATCATCGATGCCAGCGGCCCGTACGGTCGCTTCTGCCTGCAGGACGGGGACGTCCATCCGCGCTACCTGCTGCTCGCCACCGGCACCGGCGTCACGCCATACCGCGCGATGCTGCCACAGATCGAAAAGCTGCTGGCGAAAGGCGATCGCCAGGTCGTGCTGCTATATGGCGCGCGCAGCGAAGCCGAACTGCTGTACGGCGAAGAGTTCGAGGCGTTCGCGCAACAGCACCCCGGCTTCCTCTACCACGGCTGCCTCAGCCGCCAGCCGCGTACCGCGCCGCGCTCCACCGACCGCAGCGGCCACGTGCAGCACGTGCTTGCGGAATTCGGCCCAAGCGCCGAACGCGACATCGCCTACCTGTGCGGCAATCCGAACATGGTCGATGCGGCATTCGCCACGCTGAAGGAATTCGGCTTGCCGGTGCCGCAGATCAGGCGCGAGAAGTACATTTCTTCGCGCTAACCGGCAGCGCCGGCGGCATCACTTGATGATGACCTTGAACAGCACGCTGAAGCTTGGCGCGGTCGCGCCGGTTTTCGCAGCCATGATGCCCTGGGGTGCAATCCTGAGATTCGTCACCAAGGGATCGGCCCCGCTGCCATCGTTGACCGGCACATAGACAAAGCTGGTGCCGCCGTTGTTGGAGTACGTCACGTTCGCGGGGAGCAGAGTCAGCCCGCTGCTGGGCGAGCCATCGGCGAACACCACGCTGCCGAGCACGAACTTGGTATTGGCCGGTATCGGGTCGGTGATGATC
>DAIMGD010000367.1:0-1644 GCA_036724165.1 Rhodanobacter sp. | reverse complement strand
TGCGCCGGATAACTGGACGCCCACAGCGCGTAGGCTTCGGCGGGCTGGAGCATCGGCGGGCGCGTCATCAGTAGCATCGCGCTTCGAGGGCTAGATCGCGCTCGCCCTCGTTCCGTTCGACGCTCAATTCGAGCCCGGGCTCAAGCGCGATCAACGCGGGATCGGCCAGCGGCCTGGCCAGCAGTTTCGGTTTGCCGTCCAGCGTCACCGGCACGGTGTCCATGCCGGTGGCCGCAAACCATTCGGCAAAATCGGGATCGGCGATGCGCGGAACACCATCGCGCACCACCGCGCGGATCTGGCTGCGCTCGATGCCCACCAGACTGTGAGCCTTGTCGCCGCCGCGATCCTCGACCACCACAAGATCCGCCGCCGCGCCGGGCGCGAGACTGCCACGCAAGGGCAGCCGCAGGATACGCGCAGCGTGGCTCGTGGCCAGCTCAAGCAGCTGCGCGGGGCTGAGTTCGCCGCGTGCGGCGATGCCACGCATTTCCCTCAGCAGGTCGCGCGCACCGCTGAGCCGCGAGTCGCTGCCCAGCGCGAGCCGGCCGGCCGCATGCAGACGCCGGGGATCGAGCGAACGTCCGAGCAGGGTGCGGTTGCTGGTCGGGCACCAGACCACCGCGGCATCACTGGCGATCACCCGATCGATGTCCTGCTCGTGCAAGCCCACGCCATGGATCAGCACGCTGTTCGCCGCCAGGCAACCCAGCTTGTCGAGTTCGGCCAGCTCGGCCTGCGCGGTCGCATCGGTGCCTTCGGCCAGATGGATCAGCCAGGGCCGATCGGCCGGCGTGGCGGCAAAGCTCTGCTGGACTGGCGGACCATAACCGGGCCAGCCCAGTGCGTAACTCCAGCCGTAATTGCGCAGCAAGGTGACCGGAAAATTGGTTGCGTCGAGCGCCGGATGCCAGGGGTCGTGATGCGCCACGCAGGTGGTGCCGGCGAGCAGGTTCTTCAGCGCGCCGTGCCACAGCCGCAACGCCTTCGGCACCTGCAGCGCGGCGATCACGGCGGGCTCCTTGAAATGCGCCTGGAACGCCGCGATCCAGGCGTAGCTGTTGGGAAACGGTGCGCCGGTCTTCAGCGGCGGAACCGTGTTGACGTGCAGATGCTCGTGCGCGTTGATCAGGCCGGGAAAGATCAGGTGGTCGCGCAAGTCGACCCGATACGCCCGCGCGGCCAGCGACGAACCGATCCGCCCTGCCCGGATCGGCAGCGGCGCACGCGAGCTGCCTTCCGCCGCGATCGATACCGCGCGGCACAGGCTGACGTCCATCGCTGCCTGGAGAATATCCACGGCTTCAGCGCCTCCGCATCACGATCAGGAAGTGGTCGCCCATGTCGCGCAGCAGCGGCATGGTGCCGAAGCGGTCGTCGAGTCGGCCCAGCCGTTCGCACCAGCGGCGTCGTCGTCGGTAGTAGTCCACCAGGTAAGGCGGCGGCATGAACAGGCTCAGCGCGCGATAGCTCTCAAGCGAAAAGTGCTCGGCGAAGGCGCGATAGAACTCGCGCGGCAGGTAGTAGTAAGTCCAGATCGTCTGCTGGTTCATGCCCACCGCCGTCGCACCGCGCGCCGCCCGCACGCCGGCGCGCTTGAAGCGGCCGCGCAATGCGTAGTGGCCCAGTTCCCATGGACAGATC
>DAIMGD010000366.1:0-1654 GCA_036724165.1 Rhodanobacter sp. | reverse complement strand
GAGCATGGTCGTGCCGATCGCCAGCGTGGCCAGGCACAGGCCGATCAGCGCGGCGAGATCCTCGCCGAAGATCACCAGCAGTTCGCTGGAACGCGTTTCGCGAAACCACGTCCACAGATTCTGTGCGCCGCGCGCCTTGTTCACTTCCTGCATGCAGCCGCGCATCGAGAAGCTCTCCGCCACGATGCCGAACACCAGCACACCCAGTGCCAGCCACGGCCACTTCAGCGGCTCGGGATGGGTGAGCTTGTGCACGCCTTCGTAGATCGAAAACATGCCGCCCACACTGAACAGCAGGATCGCCACGAGGAACGACCAGAAGTACAGCGCGCGGCCCCAGCCCAGCGGGAACTCGTCGGACGGCGGTCGCCTGGCCTGACGGATGCCGAGCAGCAGCAGACCCTGGTTGCCGCAGTCGGCGAGCGAGTGCACCGCCTCGGCCATCATCGCGCCGGAGCCGGTGATGACGGCCGCGAACAGCTTGGTCACGAAGATGGCGAAGTTCGCGCCCAGCGCGAGCAGGATCGCCTTGATGGGGTTGGCGTGACCGGACGACATGCGGCTTCAACTCCTGGGAACGAGGCCACCCAGTTTAGCGGCGGCGCAGGTTTCTGCGCAGCGCGATGGTGCGGAGTGCTTCAGTGGATGCCGACGCCCACGCCCAGGCCAAACTGGATGTTGTTGCGGCCCCGGCTCATCTCCTCGGCCGTCCAGACGTGCGACTGCGCGACGCCGACCACGGGGAACACGTAATCCGCTTCGCCGACCTTGCCGGCGTGGCTGCCAACGAGCTTGCCGCTGATCGTCATCAGCGCACCGGCCGGATAATCGAGCGGTTCCACATAGCCGTGCATCATCGCGATGAAGCGGCCGTTGCCGCTGTCGTTCGCCTTCGGCCGTTGCGAGGCATCCAGCGGGTAAGCCAGCAACTCGACCTCGCTGTGATCGGACAGGTTGTTGACCTGCACGATGCGGCCACCCCAGATCACCTCGCCACCGGCATAGCGATCGGGCGTCCGCCCTACCTGGAACGGCGTGGCGCTGACTGCCTGCGGCGTCGCCTTGTAGATCGGTGCCGGGGCGCATGCGGCCACGGTCAACAGCACCAGCAAGGCGGGCAAGTAGCGGGCGACAGTACGCATGGCAAACTCCTGGGAGGGCGGGGTAGGCGGAGTGACAATCGCTACGCTACAGCAAGCCGTGTCAGCGCAGCGTGTGCCGGCGCGATCAGCGCCGGCGTGGTGCCGGAGCACCAGGCCGCAGCAGCCGTGAAGCAGGCAGCGGGCTGGGCGCGGGCAGTTCGGCACCTTCCTCGCGCAACCAGTCCAGTTTCCATTCGGCCGGTTGTTTCAGCGACAGCAGCCGCGCCATCGCACGCATCGGCTCGCGCAAGGTCTCGTCGAGTTTCCACGGCGCGTTGAGGATCACCATGCCCGCGCCATTCAGGCGCAGCGGCGAGTCGTCCGGATGCACCAGCAGTTCGGCGCGCAGCACGCGCTTGGCCTCGCTGCGCTGCAGGCCGCGCAGGAACGGTTGCACCTGGCTGCGCAACTTGATCGGATACCACACCGCGAAGACGCCGGTGGGCCAGCGCTGCAACGACGACTTCAGCGCCTGCTCGATCTGCTTGTACTCGGCCTCCTGCGCCTCGTAC
>DAIMGD010000365.1:0-1654 GCA_036724165.1 Rhodanobacter sp. | reverse complement strand
GCATTCCCGGCCTGCTGTTCGGCCCGTTCCTCGGCGCACTGCTGGGCGAGCTGGCCTCGGGCAACAGCGTGCTGCGCTCGGCCCATGTCGGCATCGGCAGCTGGCTTGGCATGCTGTTCGGCACTCTGCTCAAGCTGGTGACCTCCTTCGTGATGGTGGGCCTGTTCGGTGTGGCTATGCTGTTCGGCTGACGCCCGACCTTCGGCACATGGCATCGCCGGCGGCGCCGCTTAGGCTGGGCCACCCAAGGGAAGAGTCCAGCTCATGTCCAAACGCCTCGCCTTCACCCTCGCCGCCACGCTGGCGGCCACCGCGTCGCTGCACGTACAGGCCGCCACGCCACCGGCGTGGATCGCTCGCAGCAATGCCGATTCGCAGGACCTGCTCAAGCTGATCGCCCGCTTCAGTCCGGAATCGGCCTCGCAATTCGGCCTCGCCGGTTTCGACGACAAGGTCGCCGATCTCAAGCCCGGGGTGGACCAGCGCTCGCGCGCCGCGCTGCTCGAGGCGAAGACCGAGCTGCAGCAGAAGCTCGCGCTCGAGAAGGACGCCAATGTGCGGCAGGATTTGCAGATCCTGATCAAGGCGGCCGACCAGCAGATCGAGGGGATCGACCTCAACGACAAATACCTGCTGCCGTACAACGATGTCGGCCAGTTGATCTTCAGCGGCGAGTTCGCCCTGCTGCAGGACAACGTCGCCGCGGCGCGGCGCCCGTCCGCGCTCAAGCGTCTGCAGTGCTACGTCGGCCAGGCGCCGGGCTGCACGCCGATCACCGAACTGGCCGAGGCGCAGACCACCGCGAAACTCGGCGACCAGTCGCTGCTCGGTCCGTTCAAGGGCGAGGTGGAACAGAAGCTGGCCAACACCCGGCGTTACGCCGATGGCATCCGCCAGTTGTTCGCCAAGTACAAGCTGGACGATGCCGCGGGCAAGGCCGCGCTGGACGCGCTCGACAGCCAGCTGAAATCCTACGACGCGTGGGTGCGCAGCACCGTGCTGCCGCACGCGCGCAGCAGTTTCCGCCTGCCCGAGCCGCTGTATGCCTACGACCTGCAACAGGTCGGCATCGACATCCCGCCGCGCGAGTTGATGAAACAGGCCGAGCTGGAATTCGTCGAACTGCGCGGCATGATGCAGGTGCTGGCGCCGGTGGTGGCGAAGGACGAAGGCATCCAGGCCACCGGCTACCGCGACGTGCTGAAGGCGCTGAAGCAGCAGCAGCTGGGCAAGGACGAGGTGGTGCCGTGGTACCACGAGGTGCTCGGCAAGATCGAGACGATCATCCGCCGCGAACACATCGTCAGCCTGCCGCAACGCAAGATGCTGATGCGCCTGGCCTCCGAGGCGGAAGCCGCGCAGGTGCCCGCACCGCACATGGATCCGCCGCCCTTCATCAACAACCATGGTGAACAGGGCACCTTCGTGCTGACCATGGGCAACCCGTCTTCGCACGGCAACAGCAGCCAGGCCTACGACGACTTCACCTACAAGGCCGCCGCGTGGACACTCACCGCGCATGAGGGTCGGCCCGGCCACGAGCTGCAGTTCTCGGCGATGCTCGAACACGGCGTGTCGCTGGCGCGCAGCCTGTTCGCGTTCAACAGCGTCAACGTGGAAGGCTGGGCGCTGTACGCCGAATCGGAAATGCTGC
>DAIMGD010000364.1:0-1667 GCA_036724165.1 Rhodanobacter sp. | reverse complement strand
AGGTGGATGCCGCCGAGCAGATGATCACCAGCCAGACCGCGACGCCCCGCGGCGTATTGCGCCTGAGCGCGCCGATGTCGTTTGCCACCCTGCATCTGGGCCCGCTGATCCCGGCGTTCATGCAGCGCCATCCGGACGTGTCGGTGGAACTGGAGCTCAACGACCGCACCGTCGACCTGATTGGCGAGGGCTACGACATGGCCGTGCGCATCGGCACGCTGGCCGACTCCAGCCTGATCGCGCGGCGGATCACCACGGTACAACTGATCACCTGCGCCAGCCCCGACTACCTGCGCCAGCACGGCGTGCCGATGGCGCCGGAGCAACTCGCTGCGCACGCCTGCCTCGTCTACGGGCATACCCGCCACGGCGAGTGGCCTTATCGCGTCGGCGAGCGCACGCGAAAGGTGACGGTGAACGGCCCGATGCGCGCCAACAATGGCGAGATGTTGCGTGATGCGGCGATCGCCGGACTGGGCATCATCAGCCTGCCCGATTTCATCGTCGCCGCCGCGCTGGCGGATGGGCGGCTGGTGGCGCTGCTGGTGGCCTTCCGCCCCGACGGATTCCCCGTGCATGCGGTGTATCCGCAGCACCGCCAGTCATCGCTGCTGGTGCGCGCCTTCAGCGATTTTCTGGTGGAGCGCTTCCGTGACGAGGTTGCCTAATCGCTACGATCATTGATCGCCAGCAAGGTGCACTCCGCGATTTCGCACTCGGAACCACCTGCCCGCATTCACGACCCGGCAGTCGCAACGAACCAGCGGGTCGCAGCCCCAGCCGCGCTACCATCGCGCTTTCCCCGAATTCCCCGGAAGCCCATGGTCGCGAAACTGTTCAGCCTGCTTGCCGCGGCCATCATCGGCTTGATCACGCGCACCGGCTACCTCGGCATCGTGCTGTTGATGGGTATCGAGAGCGCCTGCATTCCGTTGCCGTCGGAAGTGATCATGCCGTTCTCCGGCTATCTCGTTTTCAAGGGGACCCTGGTGCTGTGGCTGGTGGTGCTGGCCGGCGCCGTCGGCTGCGTGCTCGGCTCACTGCTGGCCTATGCGGTCGGCGCGTGGGGTGGCCGACGACTGGTGGAGCGCTACGGAAAGTACGTGCTGGTTTCGCGCAGCGATCTGGATCTGGCCGACCGCTGGTTTCGCGAACATGGCAGCATCATCATTTTCGTGGGGCGATTGTTGCCGGTCGTGCGCACCTTCATCGCCTTCCCCGCCGGTGTGGCGCGCATGCCGATCTGGCGGTTCTGCCTCTACACCTTCCTGGGTTCGCTTATCTGGTGCGCGCTGTTGGCCTGGATCGGGGTGAAGCTGGGTCAGCACTGGGACACCCTGGGCAGCTGGTTCCATCGTTTCGACGCGGTGATCCTTGCCGTTCTGCTGATCGCCTTCGGCTTGTATGTCTGGCGGCACGTGCGGCATGTGCGCGAGGAGTGATCCGCACCGACCAAAGCATGGTGTCGGGAATACCGGGCGCCATCCAGGCACTCCACGATGACGTCGGTTTGCCAAGAGCCGCCAAAAAAAAGTCCCGCGATGCGGGACTTTCTGCAACATGCAGACGGGAGCGACCGGCGATCAGTTCACCGTCGGCTCGCTTGGCGCAACAGGCGTCGACGGCGCGCGCGGGCCGCGGGCGAAGCGGGTGGCGAGCATCTTGCG
>DAIMGD010000363.1:0-1679 GCA_036724165.1 Rhodanobacter sp. | reverse complement strand
ATCCAGGCCGCGGCCGAGGCTGCCGTGCGCGGCGTGATCGGCGGCAGCGACATGGACCAGATCCTCTCCGCCGCCGGCGCCAACCTGGTCAGCCAGGCACAGGTGACGCTGCAGAAGACGCTGGACGGCTACGACTCCGGCCTGCGCGTCAACGAGGTCAGCTTCCAGAACGTGTCGCCACCGGAGAAAGTGAAGGACGCTTTCGACGACGTCAACAAGGCCCGCGAAGACAAGCAGAGCACCGAGAACGCCGCCATGGCGAACGCCAACAAGGTGATTCCGGTGGCCCGCGGTGAAGCGGCGCGCATCGCCCAGGAAGCCGACGGCTACAAGGCCGAGCGGATTGCCAACGCGATGGGCGACACCACCCAGTTCAACCAGCTGCTGAAGGAATACCACGCCGCGCCGGAAGTCACCCGCAAGCGCCTGTGGCTGGAAACGATGGAGCAGGTGCTGGCCGACAACCCGAAGGTGATCGACGGCTCCGGTGGTCGCAACATCATCAACCTGCCGTTCGGCCGCACCGACGCCTTGCCCGCGAACACCAGCAACATGGGCACCGTCAACGCCGTGATCCCCACTGACGGCAGCTCCACCGACGACAAGGCCAGGCAGCCATGAACAACAAGATCGCTTACGTCGTGATCGCCGCGCTGCTGCTCCTGCTCGGCCTCAACAGCATGTTTGTGGTGAAGGAAGGCCAGAACGCGCTGTTGCTGCAGTTCGGTCGTATCGTGCGCACCGACTACCAGCCCGGCCTGCACTTCAAGATCCCGCTGATGCAGCAGGTGATGCAGTTCGACAACCGCATCCTGTCGCTGGACGCGCCGCCGGAGCGTTACTTCACCTCCGAGAAGAAGAGCGTCAACGCTGACTTCTACGTGAAGTGGCGCATCGCCGACAACGCCGCCTATTACCGCGCCACCAGCGGCGACCAGCTGCAGGCCGAGCAGCGGCTGACCCCGATCATCAAGGATGCACTGCGCTTCGAGTTCAACGCGCGCACGCTGCAGGAGCTGATCTCCGGCGGCCGCAAGGACATCACCGAGCGCGTGCGCCAGCAGACCGACGCCTCCGCGCGCAAGAACCTCGGCATCTCGGTGGTCGACGTGCGGATCAAGCGGATCGACCTGCCGGACGAGGTCAGCGAGTCGGTCTACAAGCGCATGCGCGCCGAACGCCTGCAGCTGGCCAACGAATTGCGCTACACCGGGCAGGAAGCGGCCGCGAAGATCCAGGCCGATGCCGATCGCCAGGCGCAGGTGCTGAAGGCCGATGCCAATCGCGACGCCGCCAAGGTGCGCGGCGACGGCGATGCGCAGGCCGCCGCGATCTACGCGCAGGCGTACGGGCAGGACCCGGAATTCTTCGCGTTCTACCGCAGCATGGCCGCCTACAAGAAGTCCTTCGAGGACGGCAAGGGCGTGCTGGTGCTCAAGCCCGATTCGGAATTCCTGCGCTACTTCAGCGACCCTTCGGCACCGAAGCGCTGAGCGTCAATCCGGCACCGCGCCAGCGGGCCGGATGCAAACCATCCATCGACGTTGCCCCACCAGCGGGGCATGCAAACCTGAGCGAGTAGATCCTGGAGTAATGCAGCATGGGCAAGTCAGTAGTCATCCTCGGTGCCCAATGGGGCGACGAAGGCAAGGGCAAGATCGTCGATCTGCTGACCGCGA
>DAIMGD010000362.1:0-1705 GCA_036724165.1 Rhodanobacter sp. | reverse complement strand
CGCGTGGAGCATGAAGACGCCGCGCTCGGCATGGGCCGGCTCGCCGGTCACGCGATGGCCGGTGGTGCCGAGGCATACACCACGCTGCCGTTCTTCTATTCCGACCTGTTCGACCTCGGCTACGAAGCGGTCGGCCTGCTCGACACCCGGCTGCAGGTGGTCGAGGACTGGCGCGAGCCCCATCGCGAGGGCGTGGTGTATTACCTCGACGCCGGCCGCGTGCGCGGCGTGCTGCTGTGGAACGTGTGGGACCAGGTCGGCGCCGCGCGCGAACTGATCGCGCAACCGGGGCCGTTCGATGCGACGTCGCTGCGCGGGCGTCTGCCACGCAGCGCGTAAGCGCGGCCCGCAACAGCATCAGTCCGCTGGCATCACTTGTTGCGGCGAGTCAGTGCGCGCAATCGCTGTCGCAGGAAGCGCAGGGTGAATTGTTCGAGCTGGCGCGGATGGCTGGCGGCGCTGGCGGGAATCATGCGCTGCAGGCTGCCGTCCTGCCAGCCCTCGATGATCTGCGGATGGATGTAGGAGGCACGACACACCGCCGGCGTATTGCCGAGGATCGCCGCGACCTCTTTCACCGCGGCGGCCAGCACCGCACGTTGCGCGCGTTCGCCGCCCTTGTCGGGCAACGGCGTGCGGGCGAGCACGCCGGCCGCCTGCACGCTGCCGCCCCAGGTGCGGAAGTCCTTGGCGCTGAACTCCTCGCCGCAGGCTTCATGCAGGTAGTCGTTGACCTGGCCGGAATCGAGCGGCTGGCGCTGGCCATCGTCGTCGATGTACTGGAACAGCCGCTGGCCCGGCAGCTGCTGCATGCGATGCACGATGTGCGCGAGCCGTTTGTCGTCCAGCTCCACCTCGCGTTCCTGCCCGCTCTTGCCGCGGAACGCGAAACGCAGCCGTCCGCGTTCCGCGCGCACGTGGCGCGAGCGCAGCGTGGTGAGGCCGTAGCTGCCGTTGTCGCGGGTATAGCTGTCGTTGCCGATGCGGATCAGCGTCTCGTCGAGCAGCCGCACGAGCAGCGCCAGCACCTTGTCGCGCGGCAGGCCGGGCAGGGCCAGATCGCGACGCACGCGGCGGCGCAGCGCGGGCAATTGCGCGCCGAATGCCAGCACGCGGTCGAACTTGCCGTGGTCGCGCAGCTCGCGCCAGCGCGGATGGTAGCGATACTGCTTGCGTCCGCGCGCATCGTGCCCAGTCGCCTGCAGATGGCCGCGCGGATTGGCGCAGATCCACACGTCGACATACGCCGGCGGTATCGCCAATGCGCGGATGCGCTGCAGTTCCTCGCGACTGCTGACGCGCTGGCCGGCGGCATCGCGATAACCGAAGCCCTTGCCGTGACGCAGCCGCTGGATGCCCGGTTGCGCATCGCTGACATAGGTCAGCCCGACGGCGCGCACTTCGCTGCGCAGGGCCGGATCGATCTCGGAGTGATTCGCCATGTCGCCGAGTGTGACCAACGGCGATCAAGACCGCGTGCAGAACGTCGCCGATCAATCCACCCGGCAGAACACCGCCTTGAGATAACGGCCTTCCGGCACGTCGGTGCGGAACGGGTGATCGGCGCCGGCGCCGCGCATTTCCAGCACCTGGATCTCGCGGCCCGCGTTGAGCGCCACCCGGCGCAGCATTTCCAGGAATTCGCCTTCACCGACCAGGCCGGTGCACGAGCAGGTCAGCAGCAGGCCGCCGGGCGGGATGATGT
>DAIMGD010000361.1:0-1720 GCA_036724165.1 Rhodanobacter sp. | reverse complement strand
CCTTTCTGCAACAACGCCGGCACCTCGGCCTGGCGCGGATGCCCGGCCGGCAACCAGCCGCGGATGAAGCGCGCCACCGCGATGCACGGCTCGTGGCTGTACTGCTCGAAGAACAGCCACTGCAGCGTCTGCGCTCGCAGCCAGCGGTCGTCCGGCAGGAACGGCGTGCCTTCGGCGAGATAGCACAGGATCGCATCGGACTCGGCCAGCCGGCGACCGTCGTCCAGCTCCAGCAAGGGCACCTTGCCGTTCGGATTCTTGGTCAGGTATCCGGGCGTGCGAGTAGCGCCATGCGCGCTATCCACATCCACCCAGCGATATTCCTGACCAAGCTGATCCAGCAACAACTGCAGCTTGTAGCAGTTGCCGGAGGCGCGCATGCCGTAGATGGTGACCATGGTTCCGGATTCCTCAGCGGCGCCGTGCAAGCCATTGCTCGCGCGTCTGGCCCCAGATCTCGATGGGATGCTCGTGGAATGGCTCCGGCATCCGGCCGGACCTGAGCACGCGCGAGCCAAGCCTGCGCGCCACCGCCTGCGAGGCCGTGTTATCCGGCGCGATGCAATGGATGATCTCGTGCCAGCCCAGTGTCCCGAAGGACCAGTCCATCGCCGCTGCCGCGCCTTCAGACGCATACCCTTTGCCCCAGGCCTCGGGCAACAATCCCCAACCCACTTCCGTCCCGGGCCAACCCTCGGGGCACCACGGACCAAGCCGCCCGATCCAGCGATCACTGGCCTTCTCGATCACCGAGAACATGCCGTAGCCCTGAATCGCCCATGCGCCAGCCATGCTCAGGAATCCGCGCCATGCAACCGATCTCGGCTGCGGACCGCCGATGAACCTGGCGCCTTGCGCGTCGGCCATCAGGCTGGCCCAGCCATCGAAATCCTGCGCCCGGGTCGGACGCAGGATCAGCCGGTCGGTTTCGATGCGCAGCGAATCAAGATCCATGTGCGCGATGCCCGCTTCAAAATGCGTTGATGCCGGTCAGCTCGCGGCCGACCACCAACTGGTGCACGGTCTCGGTGCCTTCATAGGTGATCACCGATTCCAGGTTCAGCGCATGACGGATCGCGCCGTGCTCGGTGGTGATGCCGGCGCCGCCGAGGATGTCGCGGCACTCGCGCGCGATGTCGATCGCCATGCGGCAGTTGTTCCACTTCGCCAGCGACACCTGCGTGGGCTGCATCTTGCCGGCATCCTTGAGGCGGCCGAGCTGCAGCGACAGCAGCTGCGCCATGGTGATGCGACGGGCCATGTCGGCCAGCTTCAGCTGCACCGCCTGATTCGACGCCAGCGGGCGATCGAACAGGATGCGCTCGGCGGTGTAGTCGAGCACTTCCTTGAGGCACGCCTGTGCGGCACCGATCGGACCCCAGGTGATGCCGTAGCGCGCCTGCGTGAGGCAGCCCAGCGGCCCCTTCAGGCCCTTCACGTTCGGCAGCCGTGCGCTGTCCGGCACGCGCACGCTGTCGAAGAACAGCGCCGAGGTGACCGAGGCGCGCAGGCTCATCTTCTTGTGAATTTCCTGCGCCTTGAAGCCGGCCGTATCGGTCGGCACCACGAAACCCTGGATGCCGTCCTCGGTCTGCGCCCACACGATCGCGATGTGCGCCAGGTTGCCGTTGGTGATCCACATCTTGGCGCCGTTGATGACCCAGTCGCCGCCATCCTGCTTGGCGTTGGTCTTCATGTTGGCCGGATCGGAGCCGCCATG
>DAIMGD010000360.1:0-1727 GCA_036724165.1 Rhodanobacter sp. | reverse complement strand
GAGCGCATCCATCGTTCCAACCTGGTCGGCATGGGCGTGCTGCCGTGCACGTTCAGCAATGGCGAGAACGCGCAATCGCTGGGCCTGACCGGCATGGAGACGTTCGACATCACCGGCCTCGACGACGGCAATGCGAAGGAAGCCAGCGTCACCGCTACCGCCGCTGACGGCAGCAGGAAGCAGTTCACCGTGCAGGTGATGCTGCTGACACCGAAGGAACGCACGTTCTTCCGCCACGGTGGTATCCTGCAATACGTGCTGCGCCAGCTGGCCAGCAAGAAAGCCGCCTGAGTTTCAGCTTGTAGAGATGCAAGACAAAAACCGCCCCGGAATCCGGGTCGGTTTTTTTGTTGTCACATCAGCACACCGCTAGATCGTGTGCTTCCAGCTCGCGGTATAGCAACGCCACCTGCCGCCTTCCCTGCGCCATGCCGACTCGACCTGGTAGACGCCAAGCTGGTCGGGAAGCAGCCGACTTCCGCTGCTCAGGGTGACCGTGAACGTTGCCACCATCCGCTCGCCGCGATGTTCGATCGCGATCGGCCCCATCGTCACGCCGATATGCTCGCCACGCAGCGCGATGAGCCTCACCATGTTGCCCAACCCGCGCCGATCCAGCTCGCCGGCGTTGCCATCAAAATCGTCACTGAGTGGTGCGGTTACGTCGCCTGCTGCATGCGTTTCAGCCGCCCGCGCAACGGATGCAATCGCCTCGCGCACCTGCTGCTCGTCCGGCGTGTGCCGGCAACCTGGCAGGGCCGCCATACACAGGGCGAAGAGGATCAGCAGGCGGATGGTTTTCCTCGATGGGATCATGTGCGGAACTCGGTGCGGTGCGGCTTGCCGCTATGCGCGGGCGTATGCTCCAATGAACGAAGCGCGGCGAATGATGGATGCGGTGGTCACCCTGAAGCCATCATCGGCCTGCAGTCATCGACAAAACCAGGGAACCCGAGCATGAGCATAGAACGTCCGTGGCTGGATCATTATCCAACAGGCGTACCCAGCCAGATTGACGTCAATGCCTATGCCTCGGTACCGGCGGTTTTCGAGGAGGCATTCGAGCATTTTCGCGAAAGGCCTGCGTTTGCGAATTTCGGCCGCCGGCTGACCTACGGGCAGATCGACGAAATGAGCCGTCACTTCGCCGGTTACCTCACCGGCGTGCTCAAGCTCGGCAAGGGCGACCGCATCGCGATCATGATGCCGAACGTGCTGCAGTATCCGATCGCGCTGTTCGGCGCGCTGCGTGCCGGCCTGGTGGTGGTCAACACCAATCCGATGTACACCGCGCGCGAGCTCAGGCATCAGCTGGAGGATGCCGGTGCCAAGGCCATCGTGGTGCTGGACAATTTCGCCGCGACGCTGCAGCAGGTCGTCGCCGAAACCCAGGTGCAGCACATCATCACCACCGGCATCGGCGACCTGCTGGGAGCCAAGGGTGTGCTGATCAACTTCGTGCTCAAGCACGTCAAGAAGATGGTGCCGGCGTTCAATCTGCCGCAGGCCGTGCGCTTCCGCGATGCGCTGGCGCGCGGCGCGGCGCATCCGTTGCCGAAGGTGACATTGAACCACGATGACATCGCGTTCCTGCAGTACACCGGCGGCACCACCGGCGTGGCCAAGGGCGCGATGCTCAGCCACGGCAACATGATCGCGAACATGCTGCAGGCCGGTGCGTGGATTGGCGCAAATGCCAAACCCGGTGAAGAGGTGATCATCACCGC
>DAIMGD010000359.1:0-1782 GCA_036724165.1 Rhodanobacter sp. | reverse complement strand
GAGACTTCCCGTCAACACCACGCGCTTGATGCTTTTGCCCTGAGCTTTCGGGCCGATGCTGTTCATCGTGTTGTGCTCTCTGTTGCTGCGTGCACGTCAGTGCTTTGCGTGATGCAACGACTGTCAGACTGCAATTCCGTAAACGGTCTTGGTGAGCCGATGTGGTTGGCTCGGCCCAGGGTATAAACCGCGCACGGAGATCTCTGGCTACGGAGTTGGTTTGCGTGGAGTCGACAGTCGACAGATGTGCCTCTTGTCCCGGCCACCACTTCCTTGAAGCCGCCGCCACGTGCCGGATCGATCCATCAGGCGTTGCATCTTCCGACGGCTCTGATTGCCAGCTAACCGCAGCCGTCGTCGTCAGGAAATGCCACCGACGTTGATGGGAGCCATCATTGGCCAACGTTGGCAAGCCTGTTGCATTGCTGATGGCATGAACGACATCGCCTATGACATCTCTCATCTGCTTGAATCCGAACCGGCCAAGATCGACGTGCCGGATCTTCCGGTCACCAGGATGCCGATGGCCAAGCCCACGCCAGCGTTGGCCGTGCTATCGAATGTCGCCGCCGCGCAGGACGCCATGGCCAGGGAGCTGCTGCAGGTCGCCGAGATCCATGAGGCGCTGATCCAGCAGTACCTGCGGTTTGCCGGTCATGCGTTTCAGGATGCGTCCGGGCAGTGAGGTGCTGAGGTTGGCCGGATGATGTCGCGCTTGAACCATATATGACCAACTTCGGCACCTCGGCCTGACCGCCATCGGCGGCCGCATCCCGACGCTCGTTGGCTGGCCACTCCGGCGAAGCAAAAAGAAGCCCGGGCATGCCCGGGCCTCTCGTCTTGCCGGATGGCGCGATGAAGCTCAGGCAATCTCGGGCAGCGTGCCGACACCGGCTTCCAGTGCGGCCTGATGCATCAGGCAACGCGGCAGGATGCGCGCGAAGTAGAACGCCGCGGTGTCGCGCTTGGCCTGCTTGAAGGCGGCGGACTGCGTGCTGGTTTCGGCGGCGGCGACGCTGCGTGCCCACAGGTAGGCGAGGGTGACGTAGCCGGAGTAGTACAGGTAGTCGTTGGCGGCGGCGCCGAGTTCCTCCGGGTTGGCCTGCACGCGCTGGGCCAGTTTCAGGGTGAGGTCGCCCCAGTGCTTGGTGCTGATGGCGAGCGGGCCGATCAGTGCGCGCAGCGCATCGTCGGCGGCATGCTGCTGGCAGAACGCGCTGATCTCCTCGAGGAAGTGCTTGAAGCCCACGCCCTGCAGCTGGAGGATCTTGCGGCCGAGCAGGTCGGCGGCCTGGATGCCGGTGGTGCCCTCGTACAAGGTGATGATGCGGGCATCGCGGACGAACTGCTCGACGCCGTTCTCGGCGATGTAGCCGTGACCGCCGTAGACCTGCAGCGCTTCCTTGGTGCACTCCTGCGCCAGCTCGGTGACCATGCCCTTGGCGATCGGGATCAGGAACGCGACCAGCTCGCCGGCCTTCTTGCGCGCGGCCTCGTCGCTGCTGCGGGATTCGATGTCGGTCTGCAGCGCGGTGTACAGCACCAGCGCGCGCGAGCCCTCGACGAACGCGCGCTGGGTCAGCAGCATGCGCCGCACGTCCGGTTGCACCAGCAGGTTGTCGGCCGGCTTGTCCGGAAATTTCGGACCCGAGAGCGCACGCGACTGCAGCCGCTCACGCGCATAGTTGAGGCTGCTCTGCAGTGCGCGCTCGGCCAGCGCCAGGCCTTGCACGCCGACCGACAGGCGCGCCGCATTCATCATGGTGAACATCGCCATCAGGC
>DAIMGD010000358.1:0-1812 GCA_036724165.1 Rhodanobacter sp. | reverse complement strand
AGAACTGCAGCGACGCCGCCTCGCCGCGGATCTGGTCGCAGGCGTTGTGGAAATACGCCAGGTACTGGATCTCCGGCATCGGCAGCATGCCCATGTTGGCGTAGCCCTGGGCCAGGCCCAGGATCATCGTCTCGTCCAGCAGGGTGTTGAACACGCGGCTGCCCTTGAAGGTCTTGTTCAGCCCCTTGGTGACGGTATACACGCCGCCCTTCTGCGCCACGTCCTCGCCGAACAGCAGCGCCTGCGGATATTTCGCCAGCAGGTCGTGCAGGGCCTGGCCGATCTGGATGGCCAGATGTCGCGGCGGCAGGTTCTCCGGCAGCTTCGCTTCGCCGCCGAATACCGCGAGGCGCTTCTCGGCGTAGTCCGCGCGGGTCGCCTCGGTCTTCACTGCGGCCGGCGTATACGGCGCCAGCGGCTTCATGACATCTTCCAGCGAGGTCAGCCGATGGCGCGAATCCGCATCCTCGGCGGCAGCGAAGCAGCGCTTGCGGGTGGCCTCGTACAGATTCAGCAGGTCGTCCTTCGAGTACAGCCCGGACTCCAGTGCGATGCCGGCCGAGCGCAGCAGCGGATCGGTCGATTCCACCGCGAACAGTTCCTCGATGCTGCGCCACTCGATCTCGAAATCGGTGCCGGCATGGCCCATCACGCGGGTGGTCTTCAGATGCAGGAAGGTCGGTCGGCGCGTCGTGCGGCAATGCTCCACCGCGCGCTGTACCTGCGCGTAACCCTCGGCCAGATCCAGGCCATCGGCAAAGAAGTAATCGAGGTTGGAACGCTGCTGGAAGTTGCTGGCGACCCAGCCCGTCGGCGTCTTCACCGAGATGCCGATACCGTTGTCCTCGCACACGAACAGCACCGGTGCAGGCAGTTTCTGGTACGCCGTCCATGCGGCGGTGTTGAACGCGGTCTGCGCGGTGGCGTGGTTGCTGGACGCATCGCCGAATGAGCAGATCGCGATGCTGTCATCGGGAATCGGCAGCTGGTGGCCGATGCGCCGCGCCTGTTCGATCGCCACCGCGGTGCCCAGCGCCTTGGGCAGGTGCGAGGCGATCGTCGAGGTCTGCGGCAACACCCACAACGGCTTGCTGCCCCATACCTTGTGCCGGCCGCCGGAAGCCGGATCGTCCTTGCTGGCGGCGAAGCTCAGCGCCGAATCCATCACCGGATCCATCCCCGGGATCTTGCGGAAACGCTCGGCCATGAAACCGCCGGAACGGTAATGCAGGAACGCCGGATCGGTGTGCCGGGTCAGCCGCGCCACCATCGCATTGCCCTCGTGGCCGGACGAGCCGATCGTGTAGAACACCTTGTTCTGCACGCGCAGCACGCGCGCCATCAGGTCCAGGTGACGGGAGATCAGCTGCGATTCCAGCAACTCGCGGAAACCGCGCGCGTCCAGTGCACTGCCCGGCAGCACCGCCTCGCTGTCGCGCGGTGCAGCGTGCACGTCACCCCGCCACAACTGCACGAACTCGACGAAGTTCTGATCGACGATCTCGGCACGGTTGAAGCCCTTGTGGCGGGCGCTGATGGCAAACGGAATGGACATGGTGGTTATCGCTTGAATGAATGAGGAGTATGGCGTTTTCTGTGGGAGCGACTTCAGTCGCGATCGCTCTTGCCTTGGCGTCGAGCTCTGTCCCGATCGCGGCTGAAGCCGCTCCCACAAAAATCATTGCTGCATCGGGGTGTGGCCGGGCTGCGCCTGCACGCGGGCGAGCCACGCACGGATATTCGGGAAATCGTCCAGCTCGAAACCGCCGTCGCCGGCGCAATGGGTATACGCGTACAGCGCGATATCGGCGA
>DAIMGD010000357.1:0-1826 GCA_036724165.1 Rhodanobacter sp. | reverse complement strand
AGGCAAGATCGAGGAGCTCCGGCGTATGTCGGAGCCCGACGGCATCAACATCGCCGAGGAGGTCGCGCGCCTGACCGTGGTGGCCGACCGGCAGCTTCGCGCCACCTACGCCAGGCTGACGCCCTGGCAGAAGATGCTGGTGGCGCGCCACCCCGACCGCCCCAAGGCGATGGACTACATCGCCGTGATGGTGCCGGAGTCGAGCCTGCCGATCGCCAGCGGCATCGCGCAGGAAGTCGAAGCGCGGATCAGCGAGGCGCGGCTGGCGATCAACGACATCGGCGATACATCCGACGATCCGTTCGCCCAGCCCTGCTGAGCCGTAGCGGTCATCGCGCGTCCGATCGTCGCCACCCCATCGAGGAATGCCATGCACGATCTGGCTGCACTGATCCGCGCCGTACCCGATTTCCCCCGGCCCGGCGTGATGTTTCGCGACGTCACCCCGCTGCTGGCCGACGCGGCCAGCTTTGCGCGCTGCATCGACGCGCTGGCCGAGCCATGGCAGGGCAGTCGGGTGCAGGCGGTCTGCGGCATCGAGGCCCGCGGCTTCATCTTCGGCGCGGCACTGGCGCAAAAACTGCACGCCGGTTTCGTGCCGTTGCGCAAACCCGGCAAGCTGCCGCCGCCGGTGGTGGCGGTGGACTACCAGCTGGAATACGGCAGCGACCGGCTGGAAGCGCAAAGCAATGCGATCAAACCCGGCGAGCGCGTCCTGCTCGTCGACGATGTACTGGCCACCGGTGGCACGCTGGCGGCGGCGCAGGCGCTGGTCGATCTGCTCGGGGCTGAGCTGATCGGCGCCGGCGTGGTCATCGAGCTGCCCGCGCTGCGCGGGCGGACACGCTGGCAGGGCGGTAAACCGTTGCACAGCCTGATGCGTTATTGACCTGTGTCGATCGCGGCCATCCGGTCGCGGCGTGCGACCCGCGGAGAACACCCATGCTCGGTATCGGCGCCTGGAAACAACGCATGCCGCAGAGCGATGAAGCGTTGCCGGGCCGCGAAAATCCGACGATGCCGAATCAGCCGCATCACGTGCTCGGCGGATCACTGCTGGCGCGGCATTACCCGCACGGCGAGATGGTGCTGTTCGGCATGGGCTGCTTCTGGGGCACCGAACGCCAATTCTGGAGCCTGCCCGGCGTGCTGAGTACGGCGGCCGGTTATGCCGGCGGCTACACGCCCAATCCCACCTATCGCGAAGTCTGTTCCGGGCAGACCGGCCATGCCGAAGTGGTCAAGGTGATCTACGACTCGTCGGCGACGGGCCTGGAAAAGCTGCTCAAGGTATTCTGGGAAAGCCACGATCCGACCCAGGGCATGCGCCAGGGCAACGACAACGGAACCCAATACCGTTTGGCCATCTATACGTCCAATGTGGCACAACTGAGCGTCGCTGAAATGTCGGCCAGGCGCTACCAGTCCGAACTCGACCGTGCCGGCCACCACGCGATAACGACGGAGATATCCATCGCCGGCCCGTTCTACTACGCCGACGACGAGCACCAGCAGTATCTGTCGAAGAATCCGGATGGGTATTGCGGGCTGCGCGGGACCGGGGTGAGTTGTCCGATCGGGTTGGCTGTGCAGGTCTGAAGTGTTGGTTCAAGGTTTCGCTAAACCGCAGGAACTATCCGGTCCGCTTGTGCACCTAGTCGGGGACTGACGCGACCCATGCAGGGCAGCTTGAATCACCCTCGTGACATTGAGATAGCTTGCGAAGCTCCTGCAGCCGCATTTGTGCTTGCGAAGCCATGCAAAGATCGAAAGTCATAGGATAGATGCTGCCACCTAGGGATGCTCTGATTTATTCCTCCCTATGG
>DAIMGD010000356.1:0-1830 GCA_036724165.1 Rhodanobacter sp. | reverse complement strand
TGGCGCTGATCGCCGGGGCCGGCGCGATGCTGATGCAGACCTGGGCGCAGTCGCATCTGCCGGCTACCCGCGCGGCGATCGTGATGACTACCGAGCCGGTGTTCGCCGCCGCGTTCGCGGTCGCGCTAGGCAGCGATGTACTGAGCTGGCGCATGCTCGCCGGTGGCGCCCTGGTGCTGGCGGCGATGTACCTGGTGGAACTGATGCCGCCGCGCGGCGCGGGTGCCGGCGAGTTGCCGGCCGAGGCGATTCACCACGAGGTCTGATGCAGCACGGCCGCAGCATGGCGTGAAATGATCAGCCGGCGTTGCGCGCTTCCGCGGCCGCGCGGCGGGCGGCATGGGACTGCAAGGCGATCCGCACCAGGTAGGCGAGGATGGCGATGTTGGCCAGCAGCGCACCCAGCTTGAGCCAGCCGAAGCGGTGGATCACCTCGTAGAATTCCAGCGGAACCAGCGAGCCGGTGGCGATCACGGTAAACCATTCCGCCCAGTATTTGCGCATCCACAGGCCGGTGCCTTCGGTGGCGAAGATCGCGGCATACGCCAGCGCCACGATGCCGATCGCGACGAACTTGCTCGGGCCCATGTTCTCCAGCGCGTTGACCAGCTTCCAGCGCAGGCCGTTGCTGTCGTCCAGCGAAAGGTGTTCCAGCCAGTGCACCAGCTGCTCGAAGTTCTGCGTCCGGTTCAGATCGAATGCCGCGATGGCCACCAAGATCAGGCCGACGGTCTTGACCGCCTTGTAGATCGCGATCACGCGCAGGCCAACGCTGTGCCGCGATTCGGGCTTCGGGCTCGCTGCCATGGGGTTGCTGCTCGGGCTGTCGGGCATGGGGTGATCTGGGGAAGCGGGCGATGATGATTGTCAGGCAGTGAATGCTGGATGCAAAAGCTTGCCCGCACGATACGGCCAGCACTGTAGTGGAAAGTCGGGCATGCCGTGAAGCACAGGCCGGGCTGCAGCGTCTGCGATCCTGCTTGACGCCGCTGCGGGTGATCGGCACGCTGCAGCGATGAATCTCTTGCTGCTTCGCAATGCGCAGGTCCATGCGCCCGAACCGCTCGGACTGCAGCATCTGCTGCTGGGCGGCGGTCGCATCCTGTGGATGGGTGCGACGCTGTCCGAACTGCCTGCCACGCTGGCCGTACAGACGATCGACCTGCACGCACGCCGGCTGATTCCGGGGCTGATCGATGCGCATGTGCATGTGACCGGCGGCGGTGGCGAGGTGGGCTTCCGCACGCGGGTACCGCCGCTGGGCGTATCGCGCTTCACCCGCGCCGGAATCACCACTGTCGTCGGCCTGCTCGGCACGGACGATGTGGCGCGCGGGCCGCGCGATCTGCTGGCGACGGTGTATGCGCTGCGCGAGGAAGGTCTCACGGCGCTGGCCTTCACTGGCGGCTATCACGTGCCGCCACGCACGCTGACCGGCACAGTGCGCGGCGATCTGGTGTTCATCGAGGCCTTGATCGGCATCGGCGAAGTGGCGATCAGCGATCACCGTTCCAGCCAGCCCACCCTGGACGAACTGCTGCGGCTGGCTGCCGACGCGCACGTCGCCGGGCTGATGACCGGCAAGGCGGGTGTGCTGCATCTGCATCTGGGCGACGGCGTGCGCGGACTGGAGTTGGTACGTCGCGCGCTGGATGAAAGCGAGTTGCCGCCACGCGTATTCCATCCGACCCACGTGAACCGGCGCAAGGCGCTGTTCGACGAGGCGCTGGAGCTGGCCGCGCGCGGCTGCACGATCGACCTCACCGCGTTCCCGGTCGAAGAGGGCGAGGATGCCTGGAGCGCGGCCGATGCGCTGATGCGTTATCTCGA
>DAIMGD010000355.1:0-1831 GCA_036724165.1 Rhodanobacter sp. | reverse complement strand
TGAAGGCCACCGGCAACGGCATGATCGCGATCACCAACTGGCACCTGCTCAGCGAGGCTGAGGAGGAAGCGGAGCAGGACGAAACGGAATGGGTCGATGCACCCGGCATGGTCGCCGATGCGACCCGTGTGGCTTATGCCGTACTGCCGCTGACCCCAGGGCGCGCCACCGGCAACAGCCTCGAGGTGCTGGACCGGCGCTGGGCGCGCGGCAACGTGCTGAGCTACCTCGCCGACCTGCCCGATCTGATGGTGTTCAACGACGAGGCTCACCACATCCACGAGTTGAAGAAGGAAGGCGAGACCAGTGAGGTCGAATGGCAGAAGAGCCTGTCGATCATCGCCGCAGGCAAGGGTCGCCGCTTCGTGCAGATGGATTTCTCCGCCACGCCGTACAACGACGTCGGCGGCGGCAGGAACAAGCGCAAGGTCTACTTTCCGCACATCGTGGTGGATTTCGACCTGAAGGCGGCGATGCGCCTCGGCCTGGTGAAATCACTGGTGCTGGACAGGCGCAAGGAACTCGGCGCACTGCCGCTGGAGTTCAAGGCCGAGCGCGACGCGGACGGCAATGTACGGCTGTCCGAAGGACAGTGCGTGATGCTGCGTGCCGGCCTGCAGAAGCTGCGCAAGCTGGAGGCTGACTTCGCCCGCGTCGATGCTGCCCGTCATCCGAAGATGCTGGTGGTATGCGAGGACACGTCGGTGTCACCACTGGTCGAGGCATTCCTGCGCGACGAAGGCTTGCATGAAGACGACGTGCTCACCGTCGACTCGGGCAGGAAGAAGGAGCTGGGCGATAAAGAGTGGGCGCCATTGCGGCAACGGCTGTTCAACGTGGACAGGCACGCGCAGCCGCGGGTAATCGTCAGCGTGCTGATGCTGCGTGAGGGTTTCGACGTCAACAACATCTGCGTGATCGTGCCGCTGCGTTCCAGCCAGGCGCAGATCCTTCTGGAACAGACCATCGGCCGCGGCCTGCGGCTGATGTGGCGCGATCCGGAATACGCCGACCTCAAGCGCGAGAACCGCGAACGGATCAACCGCGGCGAGGAGCCGGGTTCCATGATCGACATCCTGTCGATCGTCGAGCATCCGGCGTTCCAGAGTTTCTACGACGAACTGATGGCCGAAGGCCTGGTCGGCACGACCGGTGACGATGACGACACCACCAGCACCGGCGACTTGATCGCCGCGGAACTGCGCGAGGACTATCAGCGCTACGATTTCGCGATCCCGTTCATCCTGCGCGAAGCGGACGAGAACGTCGAACACCTGCCTATCGACGTCGCCACGCTGCTGCCGTTCACCGCGATGAGCCGAGCGAAGCTGGCCGAACTGCTTGGCAAGGGCGACACCTTCACTTCGCAGGATCTGCAGAGCAGCACGCTGTTCGGCGACTACCGCGTCGACGGCGTGGCGATGAACGTCAGCGGCTACAACGAGCTGCTGTCGCGGCTGACCCGGCGCGTGAGCCAGGCACTGAATCACCCGCTGCCGAAGGGCAACAAGATCGCGCGGAACCTGGATCGCCCCTACCTGCAGATGAATACCGCCGCGCTGGCGATGGCGCTGGACGACTATATTCGCGAACAGCTTTTCGGCGAGGCGTTCGAACCGTTCGAGGACGAACGCTGGCGGCTGTTGCTGCTGCAGCCGGTGATCGACCACATCGTGAGGATCTTCGGCCTGGCCTTGGTGCGCGCCGAGGAGCACACCACCACCGGCGCCACCGAAGTGCGTCATCGCCACCTGTCCGAGGTGACGAAACTGATGGTGCGCGAAAGCGCCTCGCTGGAAGTGTACAAGTGCATCTACGCGCGGCTGCCCTA
>DAIMGD010000354.1:0-1844 GCA_036724165.1 Rhodanobacter sp. | reverse complement strand
CAAAGGCGAGCATCCCGTACAGGCCCGAACCGACACCGCCGAAGATCACCTCGCCCAGCTGGATCAGCCACATCGGCACCAGACCGCCGAGCGGGGTGAACGAGTCGTGCATCGCATTCACCGAGCCGTTCGAGGCAGCGGTGGTGGCGGTGGCCCAGATCGTGGAGTTGACGATGCCGAAGCGGGTTTCCTTGCCTTCCATGTTGCCGCCGGCCTGCAGCGCCGAGGCATGTTGGTCGACGCCCAGCTGGGCCAGCAGCGGGTTGCCGGCCTGCTCGGCTGCCGTGCAGGCCAGCAGCAGCGGGATGAAGATCGCCAGCATCACCGCCAGCAGCGACCAGCCCTGGCGCCGGTCGCCGACCATCGTGCCGAAGGTGTAGCAGAGTGCCGCCGGTATCAGCAGGATCGCCAGCAGCTCAAGGAAATTGCTCAGCGGCGAGGGGTTCTCAAACGGGTGCGCCGAGTTCACGTTGAAGAAGCCGCCACCGTTGGTGCCCAGCTGCTTGATCGCGATCTGCGACGCCGCCGGCCCCATCGGCAGCGTCTGCGTGCTGACCTGCACCGGCTTCATCACGGCGTTGCCGGCGGTATCCTTTTGCGGGTTGCCCGCGGCATCCAGCGCCGGCTCGCTGACCGTGGTGGTCTGCACCACCGGCACATCGAGGTACGGCTTGAAGTTCTGCACCACGCCCTGCGACACCAGCAGCAGGGTCAGCAGCAGCGACAGCGGCAGCAGCAGGTACAGCGTGCTGCGCGTGAGGTCGACCCAGAAGTTGCCCAGGCCCTTCGCGCTGCGGCGACTGAAGCCGCGGATCACCGCGATCAGCACCGCGATGCCGGTGGCCGCGGAGACGAAATTCTGCACCGCCAGGCCCAGCATCTGGGTCAGGTAGCTCATGGTCGATTCGCCGCCGTAGCCCTGCCAGTTGGTGTTGGTGGCGAAGCTGATCGCGGTGTTCATCGACGAATCCGGCGACACCGCGCCGAAGTGCTGCGGGTTCAGCGGCAGCCATAGCTGCAGGCGCTGCAACGCATACACCACCAGCACGCCGAGGACGTTGAACAGCAGCATGGCCAGCGCGTAGCGCTTCCAGCCCATGTCCTCGTCGGCGCGAATGCCGCACAGGCGATAGATCAGCCGCTCGCTGCCCGCGCCGATCCGCGTGACGCGGTTGGGCGTGTCGGAAAACACCGCCGCGATGTAGCTGCCCAGCGGTTTCACCAGCAACAGCAGCACGACCAGATAAAGCCCCATCTGGAAATAGTCGTTGCTGGTCATTCGAACCACTCCGGCTTGAGCAGGGCCACACACAGGTAGCCGGTCAGCGCCAGCGCGATCAGCGCGGCGAGGACGTAGAGAACATTCATGACGGGACACTCATGTTGAGGGATGACAGACGCGGCAAGCGATCTACTTGCGCGGACTCAGCCGATCGCAGATCAGCGCAAAGCCCAGCGTGGCCGCGCACAGCACGAGCAGGAACAGCAGGTAGACGAAATCCATCGGCATCGACTCTTCGGAAAGGACGACGCGCACTGTAGGAAGTGCCGCATAAGAACGGGATAGCGATTTGGCCGCTGCGCGTATAGAACGCGTAAAGTTTTCCGGGCGGCCGGATGGCTCGTGGATCAGGCCGTCATGTGCAGCGCGTCATCTGCGGGGTCGGTCGGCAGCCGCTCGATCGTGTAGCCGGCCGCATCCCATGCATCGAGTCCGCCCAGCAGCGGACGCACGTTGCGATAGCCGATCGCCATCAGCAACTTGGCGGCCTTGGCGGCGGACACTTCGTTCGGGCAGCTGCAGTAGATCACCAGCTCGCGATCCGGCGGGATGCCGAGCAACG
>DAIMGD010000353.1:0-1863 GCA_036724165.1 Rhodanobacter sp. | reverse complement strand
CCCCAGTACGACAGCACGGCGTCGGCCGAGACCAGCCGGTCCAGATCGTAACGGCGGGTTTCCCAGCGCGCGTCGTAGTCGTCGTCGCTGCGCCAGCTGAAATCGCGCACGTTGTCGAGCGTGACCACGTTGCCCTGCAGCGTGCCGGTCAGCATGCGGGCGACATCGTCCGACCACACCCGCTGGTTCGACGGCGCGATGCTCGCCCACCAGAGCAGCAGCACCGCGTACATCACCGCGTAGACCGCCAGCGGCAGCCAGCTGCGCCGGCTGATCGCGAACAGCGCAAGCGCGATCACCACGAGCACCCAGGCCGCGCTGCCCAGCGTGCGCGAAACCGCGCCGCCCGGCAGCTGGTACCACAGCGCGAGCGCGCCCCACGCGCCGGACAGGAACGTGACCAGCGCCATCAGCACGAACAGCACGGCCCGGCCCAACATCCAGAGTTGCTTCGCCATTTCCTCTCCGCCGCATCGACCGACGCCGCCAGCGTGCGGCTTTGCTGGCGCGAAGACAATCCATGCTCGGCACGGCATCAGACCCCGCTGGCGTTTGCATGGCTACAATCCCCCAGGCGTCCGGCCACGGCGGCCAGACCCAGCATGGGAAACGGGATGAAGATCCGGATCGTGCGATGCGCCGTGCTGGCCATGCTGCTCGGGCTCGACGCCTGCGCGATGGTCGGGGTGAGCCAGATCAAGCCGCACGACTATGTCGCCGAGCGGCGCGCCGATGTGATCGGCAATGGCCGGCTCAGCGACGGCACGGTGCAGGTGCTCAACGTGGTTGCGCTGACCGCCGATACCTGCGCGCACGCGTTCGCCGACTGCACGGATACGCTGATCCATTCGGCCGGACTGAGCGACGAGCAACGGCTTTCGACGCTGTCCGAACTGTGGATGGGCCGGGCGATCAAGGCCGACCGCGCGAAGGCCGGCATGCCGATGGACGACCCGACGCTCGATGCGTACCTGCAGTCGGCGCGCTATGCCTATGCCTACCTCTTCTACACCGCGCGCCAGCCGTCCGAGCGCGCGTTCGAGTTGCGCCAGGGGCAGGTGATCGGCTTCTACAACTTCGCCGTGCAACGCGCGGTGGCCCGTTTCTTCCATGAGCTGCCGCAACTCGGCACGCAGTGGACGCAGACCTCGCTGGCCGGCTGGACCGTGCTGCGGCCACAGACCGACGTGCGCCTGGCCGGCGACGCGCGCGTGCCGACCGAGCTCATCCCCGCTTCGGACCTGCGCTTCAAGGGTCTGCGCAATGTCTACCAGCGTGACGGCTTCGGCTCGGACTTCGTCGCCGTCGCACCACCGAGGCCAGCCGCCGCTGCGGTGCCGTGGCGCAACCCCGGCTATGTGTCGATGACCGGCGCGCTGGTCTTCGACGGCAACACGCTCGCCGGCGTGCTGGCCACCAGCCAGGTGCGGCTGCTGGCGCGCGATCCGTACCGCGACGATACGATCACGATCGGCGGCCGGGCGGTGCCGCTGGGTGCCAACTTCACCGCCGCCTACGGCGTGTGGCTGGCGCGTTCGGGCTTCGCGCGCCAGTCGATCCGCTCGCTGCTCGGGCGCGAAGGCGGCATCACCACGCCGCGCGTGCTGCTGATGCAGCCGTACGATCCGGATCGCCTCACCGTGGTGATGCTGCATGGACTGGCCAGCAGTCCGGAGGCATGGATCAACGTGGCCAACGAAGTCATGGGCGACGAAAACCTGCGCCGCAACTATCAGGTATGGGAGGTCTATTACCCCACCAACGCGCCGGTCGCGGTGAACCTCGCCGAGATCCGCAAGGCACTGGATGGGACGCTGCAGCACTTCGACCCCGGCGGCCGTGCGCGCGCGTCGCAAAACATGG
>DAIMGD010000352.1:0-1864 GCA_036724165.1 Rhodanobacter sp. | reverse complement strand
CGCGAGGTGCTGTTTCACCGCATCGGCGTCCTGATCGGTGTCGATGCGGTGCTCTATCAGGGCGAATGGACCGGCAAGCCGCAGCGGGTGATGGTGCTCAATGTGTCGCCGCGCAAGTTGCCCAGCCTGGCCGCGGAAGTGCAGGCCGACCGCAAGCGTTACCGGCAGCACGATCCGGCCGTGAAGGTCTCGGGCTTTGTCGTGCGGCAGCGGGCCATGCCGTGCGAGGCGACCGTCTACCAGGGCAGTGATCACGTCGATGACGTGGTCGTGTTCTGCGATCCGGGCCAGGCGAGCGGCATCCGCCTGAGCTGGTCCATGAGCTTTGACGACGGCGACGCGTCACGGCGCCGGCTGCTCGACGACTTCATGCAGGTCGTGGTGGCTTCGCGCTACCTGGCATACGTGACGCCCCCCGCGCATGGCGTCTGATCGTCGCGTCATGCTGCTGCCGGCCGCAGCATGAGCCTGCGCCGCAAACTGCTGCTGGTCGCCCTGTGCACGCTGGCCTTGCCGATAGCGGGCTGGCTGTACGTGCAGCAGATGGAAGCGCTGCTGCGCGAGGGTCAGGCGCAGGCCTTGCTGGCGTCGGCGCGGGCGGTGGCGCGCAGCCTGGTGGTGACCGGTGCCGTGCTGCCGGCCGATGCAAACGGCTGGTACGTGCAGCAGGCGCCGGGCCCGATCACCGTGGATGGTTACGCGGACGACTGGGCACCGCTGACGCCGTGGAGCCAGTCCCTGGGTCAGCGCAGCAAGCTGCTGCTGGCCGAGGACAGCGACAGGCTGTACCTGTACGTCGAGGTGCCCGACATCGAGCGCACGCGCGCCGATGCCGATGATGCGAATGCCATCGCGGCCGATCACCTGATCCTGACGCTGGGCAGCAATGATGGTCAGCGCCGATACCTGCTGGCCAGCGCCGCACCGGGTGCGTTCGTCGCGCGCCCGCTCGATCCCGCCGTCGGCGGCCTGCCGGATCTGCTCACCGCGCAATGGCAGGAGGACGGCAGCGGCTATCGGGTCGAACTGCAATTGCCGCGCAGCCTGCCGCTGCGCACGCTCGGCGTGGGCGTGTACGACGCGGCGGCGGGCGGCGATCCGATGGCAGCCGAGATCCGTCCGCTGCTCGGCTATTCGGCCGCGCTTTCCGGCGAGCTGGCGAAGCTGGCGCCGGATCGGGTGCAGGCGCGCGTGCTGTCGCCGCAAGGCTGGCTGCTGGCGCGCAGTGGCCGCCTCGGAATGGCGCCAGGCACCGACGGTCAGCCGGGCTGGTTTGCCTCGCTGATCTATCGGGCGCTGCTGGCGACCCGACTCGAAGATGCCAACCCGTGGTCGCAGGACGTGCCGCGGCTGGATACCGCCGAAGTCGCCGAGGCGCGCACCGGCAAGCCGGCCTACGTCTGGCGCAGCGGCGAGGAGCGCGGCAGCGTGGTGCTGACGGCGGCGGTGCCGATCGAGCAAGCGGGCAAGATCGACGGCGTATTGCTGCTGGAGCAGGCCAGCCGGATCGTGCCGCTGCTGGCCAACCGGGCACTGCTGGGGCTGCTGCTGACCAGCTTCGGCGTGTTGCTGGTCGCTGGCGGCATCCTGCTGGCGTTCGCCACCCGGCTCAGCCTGCGGCTGGGGCGGCTGCGCAACGCGGCCGAACGCGCGCAGCTCAACGATGGACGTCTGGACGGCCTGTTCGAGCAAGGGAAATTCCCGATGACCGAGGCCACCGACGAGATCGGCGATCTGGCGCGCAGCTTCGAGCGCCTGTTCGAGGTGGTCGGCGGTTACACCGATTACCTGCGCACGCTGGCCTCCAAGCTCTCGCACGAACTCAACACGCCGCTGGCGATCGTGAAATCCTCGCTGGACAACC
>DAIMGD010000351.1:0-1878 GCA_036724165.1 Rhodanobacter sp. | reverse complement strand
CGCGGTGAACGCAGGCCTGCTCGCCGCCGCGGTACTCGCCCTGCACGATCCGGTTTTGGCCACTGCCCTGGACGGCTGGCGGGTCAGGCAGACGCAGGCCGTGCTGGAACAGTCGGATCCGCGTCAGTGAATGCACGGCGACAGCCGTTGCTGGGCATTCTCGGTGGCGGTCAGCTGGCGCGCATGCTGGCATTGGCGGCCGCGCCACTGGGCGTGAACACACTGGTAGTGGACAGTGCCGCCGACGCCTGCGCCGGACAGGTCGCCCCGCTGGTGGTGGCCGACTGGACCGACTACACCGCGCTGGGAGCATTTGCCGCGCAGGTCGATGTGGTGACCTTCGATTTCGAGAACGTGCCGGCCGAGACGGCGCACTGGCTGGCCGAACGCGCGGCGGTATTCCCTGCGCCGCAGGCGCTGGCGGTGGCGCAGGATCGACTGGCCGAGAAAACCCTGTTTCGCGAGTGCGGCCTGCCGACACCTGCCTTCATGACGGTGGACACGCGCGCGCAGCTGGATCAGGCCCTGGCCGTGGTCGGTGCGCCGGCGATCCTGAAAACCCGCCGGCTCGGCTATGACGGCAAGGGCCAGTTCCGGCTCCGTGCACGGGCCGATGCGGATGCGGCATGGGCCGCGCTCGGCGCACAGGCATCGAAGCACGGCTTGATCCTGGAGGCATTCGTGCCGTTCGAACGCGAGTTGTCGGTGCTTGCCGTGCGTGGTCGTGACGGCGATTTCCGTACCTGGCCATTGACGCGCAACTGGCATACCGATGGCGTGCTGGCGATGAGCCTGGCGCCGGCACCTGACATCGAACAGCTGCAGCAGCGAGCTACCGAACTTGCCCGCACCTTGGCCGAGCGGCTGGACTATGTGGGCGTGTTCGCGCTGGAGCTGTTCGTGAAGGACGGCGAGCTGCTCGGCAACGAAATGGCCCCGCGGGTGCACAACTCTGGCCACTGGACCATCGAGGGCGCGCACACCAGCCAGTTCGAGAACCATGTGCGTGCAGTGCTCGGCCTGCCGCTGGGTGACACCGGCGCACGCGGCGTGTCCGCGATGTTCAACTGGATCGGCGAGCTGCCCGATGCGGATCCGGTGCTGAGCAGCATGGACGCGCACTGGCACGACTACGGCAAGCAGGCGCGACCGGGTCGCAAGGTGGGTCATGCCACCGTGTGCGCGTCAGATGCCGGGCAGCTGGCCGCGCGACTGACCGGAATTGCCGGAGCACTCGGGCGTGAGGCGCAGGTCGCGCCGGTGCTTCGGGCGCTGGACTGATCAAAGCCGGATCCAGCCACAAAAAACGGAGCCGCGAGGCTCCGTTTTTGTTTCAGCGCAGTTGAATCAGGCCAAATGAATCAGGCCAGGTTGCTGGCTGCGAAGTCCCAGTTCACCAGATTCCAGAACGCCTCCACGTACTTCGGGCGGGCGTTGCGGTAATCGATGTAATAGGCGTGTTCCCACACATCGGTGGTGAACAGCGGCTTGTCGCTGCCGGTGATCGGGGTCGCAGCGTTCGAGGTGTTGACGATGCCGAGCGAGCCGTCCGGACGCTGCACCAGCCAGGTCCAGCCGGAACCGAAGTTGCCGGCGGCGGACTTGCTGAATTCCTCCTTGAACTTGTCGAACGAACCGAACGCCTTGGTGATCGCGTCGGCCAGCTTGCCGCTGGGCTCGCCGCCGCCCTTCGGGCTCATCGAATTCCAGTAGAACGTGTGGTTCCAGATCTGCGCGGCATTGTTGAACACGCCGCCGGACGACTTCTTGATGATGTCTTCCAGCGCGGCGTTCGCAAACTCGGTGCCCTCGATCAGCTTGTTGAGGTTGGTCACGTAGGCCTGGTGGTGCTTGCCGTAGTGATACTCCAGCGTTTCG
>DAIMGD010000350.1:0-1893 GCA_036724165.1 Rhodanobacter sp. | reverse complement strand
CCTCGCGCAGCGGCGACAAACATCGCCAGCGGGCATTCGACATCGGTGTCGATCGTTACCTGGGCAAGCCGTATCAGGAAGCCGAGTTGCTGGTGCAGATCAATGAGGTGCTCGAGCAGCGTGCTGGAGCCGGTCATGATTGAAACGGCACCGACGGTTGCGTTGCTGTTTGACGACACCGAACTGGGCGGGCAACTGCGCGAGGCGTTGCAGGAGCGCGGCGCGCGCATCGTGCATGAAGGTGGCGTGTCCAGCCTCAGTCGGGAGCTGCTCGACAAGGTGGGTGCCGAAGTGCTGGTGGTGAATCTGGACGACAGCGCCGACGATGCGCTCGATCAGCTGTATGAAGTGATGGACGGCGATCGGCCGCGAGTGGTGTTCAACGATGCGCAGGCCAGCCGTGCGCTGGCTGGTTGGGACCGGGCACGCTGGGCCCGCCACCTGGCGGTCAAGGTGCTGGCTGCAGGTGATGTTGATCCGCCACGACCCGGGGACGCCCGTGTCATCGAGACACCTGTTGCCACACCGCCTGCGCCGACCTCTGGCGAGACCAGCTCCGTTGTGGATGTGGTTGATGTCGCCGAGGCCACCACGCCTGAAATGATGGCGGCTGCCATGGACGCGGTGTTAGCTGCGAATGATGTGCTGCTGTCCGCCGAAGCAGATCTGTCTGTGCACGACGACGACGATGGACAGCATGGCCAGCTGGCCAGCGCCGAATCGGAAAATCTGGCGGCCGAACTGGAAGCGTTGCTTGCATCGGACGAATTGCCAGTGGCCGAAGACGTCGAATCGGGTTCCGGTCTGCGTTACGCGCAAGATGACGAGCTGCCACCGTTGCACGATGGCAATTTCGGGATGCCGGCAGAAACACCGCACGCCGAAGTCGCTGGGGGGCTGGATGAGCTGTTGTCAGCCGGTCTCCACGGAACGGATGAAAATGCGGCTGGTGTGCCAGTCCCGCGATCGCGGCTCGACGACCTGCAGCTGTCACCGATGCTCGATGCTTCAGTGGTCACGATGTCTGCAATGGTTGCCGAACAGAGCCCGGCTGATATTCCCACGACACGGGCATTCGCCAGCTGGGCGCTGCTCGACGATGAAACGCCATCTCCGGCATTCACCGGCGTGAATCCTGAAAAATCCGGTGCCGCTGCATTTGGCATCGAGAAACTGAGCGCTGCCGATTTTCTCGCGCCGGACGTCGAGCAGGTCGCGGCGGGAGTCCAGCCGGTAATGAATCTGGAATTAATGTCGATCGAGGAAGCCATCGCTCCACGGGCCTACGAGCACATCAGCGAGATGATGCTGGATGATACCGGCACCGCCTTGAGTCGGATCGTGCTGTTGGGCGCTGCGGTCAGTGGTGTGGAGTCCGTCGGTCTCTTCCTGGCGGCGCTGCCGGCCACCACGCGGTCGACCTTCCTGCTGACCCAGCATCTGGACGGGCAGCCGGCGGAGGCCATGGTGGAGAAGCTGGCCGCGAACTGCACGTTGCCGGTACGAGTGGCCGTGCAGGGTGGTCGTGCGCGTCTCGGCGAAGTGCTGGTGGTGCCGTCGGAGCAGCAGGCACGCCTGCGCCGTGATGGCAGCATCGAGCTGCATGCAGATGCCAGCGGCGCAGTGCAAAATCCATCCATCGACGCCAGTTTCACCATGGCGGCCAATGCATTTGGACGCGATGCGCTGGCGATCGTGTTTGCCGGGCGTGCCACCGATGCCGTCGCTGGTTCGCAGGCGATCCATGATCGGGGCGGTCAGGTCTGGGTAGAGTCGTCGTCCGGCGAGCATTTCGCCGATATGGTCAGCGGTATCTTCGCCGAACGACTGGTTAGTTTTTCCGGTACGCCGCACGAGCTGGCGGCGCACCTGATCGAGGTGTTTCCATGAGTG
>DAIMGD010000349.1:0-1928 GCA_036724165.1 Rhodanobacter sp. | reverse complement strand
GGGCCTGCGGCCCCTTTTTCGTTTTATTGCGGTCGTCGCCAAAGCTCAATGCAGCAACGTATCGACCTCGCAGACTTGTGCCAATGCCTGCATGTCGGCCGGCATATGGATGACCTGCAAGGCCTGTCCATCCCGCGCAGCCCTGGCCGCGACGGCAAGCACGCATGCCAGACCGGCGCTGTCGCTACGGCTGACGCCAGACAGATCGAGCTGATTCGCCGCGCCCTCCGCCAACGCGGCGTGGATCGCCGGCAATGCCGCCGCCGCCGTGTCGAAGCTGAGCACACCGCTTACGCCCAGCGTACCCGGCGCAGCCTTGATGAGCTGAAACCCGCGTTCGGTGGCCGTCGTCACTTCGCGCCCTTGCTGTCCTTGTCCATGATCTCCAGCGCCTTCTCGCCCTGGGTTTCAAGATTGCTGATCAGCGCGTCGATACCGGTCTTGCGGATTTCGGCATCGACCTGATTGCGATAATTGGTGACATAGGAAATGCCTTCGATGATCACGTCATAGGCCTTCCAGTCGCCGCTGCGGCTCTTGCGGAAGGCATAGTCGATCGACACCAGCTTGCCGTCGTCCAGCACGACCTGGGTACGCACCACGGTGCGCTTGTCGTTGAGGTCACCGTTGAATGGCAATACCTTGACCCGGCCACGGGTGTAATTGAGCAGGCCCTCGGCATAGCGATGGGTGATCGAGTTGTAGAACGCCTTGGCGAAGCGCTCGCGCTGCGCCGGCGTGGCCTCGCGGGCATGCTGGCCGAGCACCAGGATCGAGGCGTAGTCGATATCGAAGTGCGGCAGGAACACCTCGTCGATGATGCTGATCAGCTTGTCCTGATTGTGCTTCAGTTCGTCGCGATGTCCCTCAATCGCGGTGGCCAGCTGATCGGCGATGGTCTGCACCACCTGCACCGGAGTCTGCTCGGCGGCGGTCGTCGAAGCGGCGTCCTGGGCAAACACCGGCGTGGTGATCAGTGTGCCCAACGCAATGGCGGTGGCAAGGGCCAATCTGCGCAACATGGGTAACTCCTTCAGCTAAGCCGGCTGATTACTTGCCGGCGGGGGCGGGGATATTCGAGGGTTTGCCGTTGCCGGCATCTTTTTTGTCGCTGGGCGAACCGTTGACCAGGAACTTGCCGATCAGATCCTCCAGCTGCATCGCGGACTGGGTCAGCACCATCTCATCACCTTCCTTGAGTGCGTCAGGTGAACCGCCCGGCTGGATCGCAACATACTGGGTGCCGATCAAACCGCTGGTGAATACCGCGGCCGCCGAATCGTCCGGAATGGCGTTGTAGCGCTTGTCGATCGCCAGCGTGACCAAGGCATCCAGCTTGACCGGGTCGGCGACGATCGCCTGCACGCTGCCGATCGGCACCCCGGCCATCTTCACCGGAGCACCGACCGAGAGTGCGCCGATATTGGTGAAACGCGCCTTCACGGCATAGGTACCGCCGAGATTGTCGGCCACACCACCGGCACCGAAGAACTTGCCGAGCATTTCCTCCAGCTGCTGCGCCGGCTTGGTCAGCGCCAGCATGCCGCCGTCGGTCACGGCTTTCTTCGAGCTGCCGTACTGGATGCCGATGTACTGGTCGCCAAGCAGGCCGCTGGTGTAGATCGTCGCCACTGAATCGAGCGGGATCTTGTCATAGCTCCTGTCGATCGCCAGCTTCACGTCGGCCACTTCCTGGCCCGGCTGCAGCGTGATCGACTGCACCTGACCGACCCGTACGCCGGCAATCTTCACCGGCGCGCGCTCCTTCAGCTGGCCGATGTTCGCAAAATGCGTATCGACGGTGTAACTGGCGCCCTGATGCACGTTCGCCACTGAACTGGTCTGGGTGGCCAGATACGCGAGGGCAGCGAAACCGAGCACGATGAACAGGCCGGTGCCGACGGCATAGGAACTTCTGGGTTGGCTCA
>DAIMGD010000348.1:0-1941 GCA_036724165.1 Rhodanobacter sp. | reverse complement strand
GGGACAGCTTCGTCAGTGCCTTCAACCTCGGTAAGTACGGTGGCACGCTGAGCCAGGTCAATCCGGCGCCAACCAGCGGCCCGAACAATTGCGTGGATCCTTCCGTCGAGATGCAGGGCGAGTCCTTCGAGACCGTGATGGATACGGAATGGGCGACCGCGATCGCACCCGGTGCCCATATCGTGGTCGCCAGCTGCTCGAACTGGGAGGCTGACTATTCGACACCCACCACCGACAACTTCTTCGGCGGCGTGTATCTGGCATCCGCCAACCTGATCAACGGCGAGGCTCGGCCCGACATCATCAGTGCCAGCTACGGCTATGGCGAATTCTTCACTGATCCCGCCAGCAAGACGGCGATCGATCTGATGTGGGCGCAGGCCGATGCAGAGGGCATCTCGGTGTTCGTATCCACCGGTGATTCGGGCTCCAACCCGAGCTTCAACGGCGGCTACATCAATGGCTACTACGGCAACACGGCTGTTGATGCGAACTCCTTCGCAACATCGCCCCATGTCACCGCGGTCGGCGGCACGGATCTGGCCGATTCGCTTGATGGCACTACCAGCAAATATTTCGCTGCCACACCCAGCGTGGTGGGTGGTTCGGCCTTGTCGTACGTTCCCGAGATTCCTTGGAACCAGTCCTGCGGCAATGGCGTGGCGGCGAAGGCGGCCGGTTACGGCAGCGCGGTGTCGTTTTGCCAGGCATTGCTGAGCTTCGACACGCTCGGCTACTACCTTACCTCCGAAGCGGGAAGTGGCGGACCCTCCTCGGTGGACGCCAAGCCAGCCTGGCAGAAGCAGGTATTCAACGCGGCGAAGGACAACTCGCGCGATCTGCCCGATGTGGCGTTGTTTGCCGGCGCATATGCCAACCGCACCTGGGCAGTGATCTGCACGTCCTACTATCCATGTTCGCCAACCTGGTCGGAAAACGTCACCACGTTCAACGGCGGCACCTCGCTGTCCGCGCCCATGTTTGCCGGCATCCAGGCACTGATGGACCAGGGTCTGGCGGCGCGTGGCGTATCGAAGAACCAGGGCAATGCCGCACCGACATTGTACGCACTGGCCGCCACGGAGTACGGCGATGCCACGGGTCCCACCCCGGCCAGCCTGGCCGCCTGCAATGCCGACAACGGCACGACGGGCACCGCCAACTGCGTGTTCCACAATATCACCCGCGGTTCTATCTCCACACAGTGCATGTCGCGCCACGACTACTACGACTACCAGACGGCCAACTGCTACACCTATGGCACGCTCAAGCATGGCCAGGTCCAATACGGATTGACCACCACGGACGCGCAGCCGACGTCGTACAACGTGAGCAACAAGGCGTTCAGCGCGCAACCGGGCTGGAGCTTTGCCTCGGGTCTGGGCTCGGTCAACGCCAAGAACCTGCTGATTGCCTGGCGGGCCTACGTCAACGCACCCGCGACTTCGGCGGGTGCGGCTTCGAAATAGCGTCTGTCTCCTGCCTGCTGCATGAGGCCAGGCACTTCACCCCGATCCGCGGCAACCTTGTTGCCGCGGATCTTCTTTTTGACATGTGCGTGGAAGTTGCCGACACGAGGCATTCCATCGACCAACGAGCCGGCCTGTGCGACCGGGATCGGTGGCTAGGTGGTCGGTCATGGGAGTTATCCTCCATCCTTCCACTTTCGCTTTCCGAGGTATCGCGATGATCCGCATCGCTGAAATCGACCACGTGGTGCTGCGCGTCATCGACACTGCAGTCATGCAGCGCTTCTATTGCGACGTGCTGGGCTGCCGCGAGGAGCGGCGGCAGGACGAGATCGGCCTGGTGCAGCTGCGCGCGGGCAGGTCGCTGATCGACCTGGTCAGCATCGGCGGCAAGCTGGGCCGCCATGGCGGCGCCGCGCCCAGCGGTGAAGGCCACAACATGGATCACCTGTGCCTGCGCGTGGAGGATTAC
>DAIMGD010000347.1:0-1972 GCA_036724165.1 Rhodanobacter sp. | reverse complement strand
CGTGAATCGTGCCCATGCGGTGGATTCGCCCTGCCACGCGGCGTATCCTTCCGAGGCTTTTTCCCCACATTCTTACTCTGTCTCCACTGACCAGTAGATGCCATGAATGCGACCCATGCGGCGAACGATCTCCCCCTTCCATCCGTGGTGCTTGAAGAGCTGAAAAAAACCGGGCTGTCACCCCAGCGCCTGCATGAGGCACAGGTTTTCTGCCAGGCGTTCTTCGCGCGCATCGGCGGCAGCGATGCCAGCCTGCACACCCCCGCGCAATGGGCGGTGCTGATCGGCGGCCTGCTGCATTTCATGCAGCAGCGCCAGAGCGGCCGCGCTTCGGTACGCGTGCTCAATCCGGTGGATGCCCATGCCGGCCGCAGCCTGCTGCAGATCATTACCGACGACATGCCGTTTCTGGTCGATACCGTAAGCATGATCGTTTCGGCGAAGCTGCAGATCCACGCGGTGATCCACCCGGTCGTCAAGGTGGTGCGCGATGGCTCCGGCACGCTGCAGAGTCTCGGCGACGAAACGGGCGCGGCCGAAGCGGGCATGCCCGAATCCGTGATGCACTTCGAGATCGACCGCGTTGCCGACGAAACCGAGCAGGCGCAGCTGAAGGCGCAGATCGAAGCGGCGCTCGACGATGTTCGCGTGGCGGTGAATGACTGGGCCGCGATGCGCGACAAGGCACTGGCGATCGCGGCCGAGCTGCCGCAGCGCAAACTGCCGCTGGACGCAGCCTCGGTGACCGAGGCCAGCGAGTTCCTGCGCTGGATCGCCGCCGACAACTTCACCTTCCTCGGTTATCGCGAGTACGAAGTCGCCGAAGCCGATGGTGAGCGGGTGCTGCGTTCGCTGGAAGGTTCCGGCCTCGGCATCCTGCACAAGAATGACCGCTCGATGGCGCCGCGTTCCTTGCGCACACTGGCCGCCAGCGAGCTGCCGCAGTCCGGCGCGACCGATGCGATCATCCTGACCAAGACCAATGCGCGCTCGCACATGCATCGCGCCGGTTACATGGATTACGTCGGCGTGCTGAAGTTCGATGCCAGCGGCAAGCCGGTGGCCGAGCAACGCTTCCTGGGCCTGTTCTCCACCAATGCCTACATGGCGCGCCCGCAGAGCGTGCCGCTGGTGCGCCACAAGGTGGAGGCGGTGATGGTCCGCTCGGGCCTCAAGCGCGATTCGTATTCCGGCAAGACGCTGCGGCACATTCTGGAAACGCTGCCGCGCGAGGAACTGTTCCAGAGCAGCGAGGATGAACTGTTCGCCACCGCGATGGGCGTACTCGAACTGCGCCAGCGCGCACGCACGCGGTTGTTCATGCGCCGCGACCGCTACGGCCGCTTCTTCACCTGCATGGTGTTCGTCCCGCGCGATCGCTTCAACACCTCGGTGCGCGAGCGCATCGAGACCTTGCTGGGCACGGCGTTGCACGCCGAGCAGAGCGATTCGTCGGTACAGATGGGCGAAGCCGCGCTGGCGCGGTTGACGATCGTGGTTCGGCCGAAGATCGGCGATCAACCGATCTACGACCTCGCGGCGCTGGAGCAGGGCGTCGCCAGCATCGTGCGCAACTGGCACGACGAGGTGCGCGATGCGCTGGTACATGCGCGCGGCGACCACCAGGGTGTGGTGCTGGCCAACCGCTACGCAAAATCGCTGCCGGCCGGCTACGTTGAGGATGTCAGCCCGGCCGTGGCCGCCGAGGATGTCCATCAGCTGTCCCTGCTGGACGGCGACAACGCGTTGCGGATGTCGTTCTACCATCCGCCGAAGGAGCCGGAGACGCTGCGCTTCAAGGTCTACCGCAGCGGCGGCGACATCGCGCTGTCCGAAGTGCTGCCGCAGTTGGAGAACCTCGGCCTGCGCGTGCTCACCGAACACGTCTACGAGATACCCGGCGATGCCGCGGCGCTGTCGATCCAGGATTTCGAAGTGCAGCCGGTGGGCAAGCTCACCTTCAGTGTCGAGC
>DAIMGD010000346.1:0-1988 GCA_036724165.1 Rhodanobacter sp. | reverse complement strand
GCGTTGCAGCGTCTCGATGTTGCGCCGGTAGATGCTGTCGGTATCGCTCATCGTTTCCATTGCCCGTTCGATGCTCGATTCGCGCAGCAGATGCAGCGTCGGATAGGGCGAGCGGTTGCTGAAATTCTCGATTGCGTCAGGTGCGCTGTCGGCAAACTGGTAGTCCGGGTGGAAGCTGGCGACCTGCCATTCGCCTTCCAGTCCCAGTGTCTGCACGGCAGCATCGGCCACGTCGAGAAAGTCGTTGTAGTCGAGAAAATCCCTGAGCACGAACGGATGGATCAGCAGCCCGGTTTCGCATTCGTCAGGCGTCAGCGCGTTCAGCGATTGCAGTTCGCCGCAGAGGTCGTCGAGCAGGGCCTCCGCATCGCGCGCCGGACTCACCCGCATGCGCAACTTGCCCTGCACATGCGGCGCGCGGGCGAACGGGCACAGGTTGAGCCCGATCACCGCGCGCTCCAGCCAGCGCGTGGTGGCGGCGATGTATGGCGCATCCTCGGGCAGTGCGTCGGCGTTGAGGCTGTCGGGCGGCGTGTCGTTCATGCGGTTCTCGGGATGGCAGGCGGCGCCGACTATAGCGCCATGCGGTTCATGTGCGATGCCCTTGTGGGAGCGACTTCAGTCGCGATGGTCTTTTCTTCAGGCATAGCTCGGAGCATCGCGACTGAAGTCGCTCCCACCAGCAAGGCGAATCACAACGTGCCTGGCCCTTGCGTGCGGCGGTCCACGCCCGGATATAAGGTCGATCGGCCCTCAAGGTTGCAGCATGTTCAAGCTCCGTTTCGACAATGCGTTCGTGCGCGACCTGCCCGGCGATCCTGAGCAGGGCGCGCGCCTGCGCCAGGTCGAAGCGGCGCTGTACTCGTCGGTCGATCCCACGCCGGTTGCCGCACCGAAGTTGCTGGCGCATTCGGCCGAGATGGCGGCGCTGCTCGGCATCAGCGAGGCCGACGTGGTCACTCCGGAATTCGCGCAGCTGTTCGGCGGCAATGCCTTGCTCGATGGCATGCAGCCGTACGCGGCGAATTACGGCGGCCATCAGTTCGGCAATTGGGCCGGGCAGCTGGGCGACGGCCGTGCGATTTCATTGGGCGAGCTGATCAACGCCGCGGGCGAGCGCTGGGAACTGCAACTGAAGGGCGCCGGGCTGACGCCGTATTCGCGCGGCGCGGATGGTCGCGCGGTGCTGCGCTCGTCGGTGCGTGAGTTCCTGTGCAGCGAGGCGATGCATCATCTCGGCGTGCCGACCACGCGTGCATTGAGTCTGGTCGACACCGGCGAGCCGGTAATACGCGACATGTTCTACGACGGCCATGCCAAAGCGGAGCCCGGAGCGATCGTCTGTCGCGTGGCGCCGTCGTTCATCCGCTTCGGCAACTTCGAGCTGCCGGCCTCGCGTGGCGATACCAGGTTGCTGCGACAGCTGGTCGACTTCACCATCCGCCGCGATTTCCCGGAGCTCGGCGGGCAGGGCGAGGCGCGGTACGCAGCATGGTTTGCCCAGGTCTGCGAACGCACCGCCACGATGATCGCGCACTGGATGCGCGTGGGTTTCGTGCATGGCGTGATGAACACCGACAACATGTCGATCCTCGGCCTCACCATCGACTACGGCCCGTACGGCTGGGTCGACAACTACGACCCCGACTGGACGCCGAACACCACCGACGCGCAGCGCCGTCGCTATCGCTTTGGCCAGCAGCCGAACGTGGCGTGGTGGAATCTGAGCCGTCTGGCCGGTGCACTGGCGCCGCTGTTCGACGGCGTCGAGCCGCTGCAGGCCGGGCTGGATCGCTACGTGGCGGCTTATGCCGCTGCCGACCGCGCGAATATCACCGCCAAGCTCGGCCTGAGCGAATGCCGCGATGACGACGTGGCGCTGATGCAGTCGCTGCAGACGCTGCTGCAGCAGGCCGAGATCGACATGACGCTGTGGTTCCGTGCGCTGGCCGACGTCGACGCACAGGCACCGACACTTGAACCGTTCA
>DAIMGD010000345.1:0-2010 GCA_036724165.1 Rhodanobacter sp. | reverse complement strand
GCCTGGTGCTGCGGGCACATGGAAGGACCTGACCGGCAACGTGAACCTGCTGGCGGCGAATTTGACCACGCAGGTGCGCGCGATCGCCGAAGTGGCCACTGCGGTCACCAAGGGTGACCTGACGCGGTCCATCCAGGTCGAAGCGCGCGGCGAAGTCGCGGAGCTGAAAGACAACATCAACACGATGATCGACAATCTGCGCCTAACCACCGACCGCAACACGGAACAGGACTGGCTGAAAACCAATCTGGCGCGGTTCACCAACATGCTGCAGGGCCAGCGCGATCTGGCGACTGTCGGCCGCATGCTGCTTTCTGATCTTGCGCCACTTGTTGAGTCGCAGAACGGCGTGATCTACCGTGTGGATCAAGAGACCAATCCTCATCTGCGATTGCTCGCTGCCTACGCGGACGATGGAATTGCAGGTCATCCCCAGGATCTTCGAATGGGGCAGGGGTTGCTCGGCCAGTGCGCAGTCGACGGCAGGCGCTTGCTGGTTACCAGCCTGCCGGCTGACGCGGTGCCGATCCGCTCCGGCCTGTTCAAGGCGACGCCAAACAACGTCGTCGTGCTTCCGGTATTGTATGAAGGCCAGGTGAAGGCGGTGATCGAACTGGGATCGGTCGGTTCGTTCACCGATCTGCAGATTTCCTTCCTCGAGCAGCTGACCGCCGGCATCGGCATCGTGCTGAACTCGATCGAGGCCACCATGCAGACCGAGGGCCTGCTGGAACAGTCGCAGCAACTCGCCACCGAATTGCAGACGCGCCAGCGCGAGCTGCAGCAGACGAACGAGTAGCTTGAGCAGAAGGCGCAGCAGCTCGCTGAACAGAATGTCGAAGTGGAGCGCAAGAATCAGGAGATCGAACAGGCGCGCCGCGCACTGGAAGAGCAGGCCACGGAGCTAGCGCTCACCTCGAAGTACAAGTCGGAATTCCTTGCCAACATGTCGCACGAGCTGCGCACACCGCTGAACTCGATCCTGATCCTGGGTCAGCAGCTTGGTGACAATCCAGACGGCAACCTGACGGCTCGTCAAGTGGAGTTCGCGCGCACCATCCACGGCGCCGGCACCGATCTGCTCAATCTGATCAGCGACATTCTCGATCTGTCGAAGATCGAATCCGGCACTATGTCGGTCGATGCCGAAGAGATCCTGGTGTCAAACCTGCAGGAGACAGTGACGCGGCCGTTCCGCCACGAAGCGGAAAGCCGCGGTCTGTCGTTCAACGTGCAGGTTGATCCGACGCTGCGCAGTATCACGACAGACAACAAGCGTTTGCAGCAGGTACTGAAGAATCTGCTGTCCAATGCGTTCAAGTTCACCGAGCATGGCGGCGTGCAGCTCAGCATCAACGCGGTCGCCGGTGGCTGGACCGCCGGTCATCCGAACCTCGACCACGCGCCAACCGTCGTGGCGTTCGAGGTCAGCGATACCGGCATCGGTATCCAGCCCGAGAAGCAGCGCATCATCTTCGAGGCATTCCAGCAGGCCGATGCATCCACCAGCCGCAAATATGGCGGCACCGGCCTCGGCCTTGCGATCAGCCGCGAGCTATCGAACCTGCTCGGTGGCGAGATCCAGTTGCGCAGCAAGCCCAATGTCGGCAGCACGTTCACGCTGTATCTGCCGCTCGCCTATAGTGGCCCGGCAACCGCCAACCGAGCCATCGGCATCGAAGCGGCGACACGGATCGCAGTTGCGTTGCCTACCCCGGTGCGGCTGACCGAGCGGCCGCTGGAGGCGGTGGCCGACGACCGCCACAGCATAGAGCAAGGCGACACCGTGCTGCTGATCGTGGAGGACGATCCGCATTATGCGCGCGTTCTCGTTGATCTGGCGCATGACCACGGATTGAAAGTACTCGTCGCCATGCGCGGCGAGGACGCGCTGACGTTGGCACGTGAGTATCAGCCCAGTGCAGTTTCGCTGGATGTCTTCCTGCCCGACATGCTGGGTTGGACGGTACTGAGCCAGCTCAAACAAAATCCTGCGACACGGCATATCCC
>DAIMGD010000344.1:0-2014 GCA_036724165.1 Rhodanobacter sp. | reverse complement strand
GATCATCCGCTGGCACGCAAGCGCGGCCTGAAGCCGGCGGATTTCGCCGGCGCCCGCTGGGTGATGCGCGAACCGGGTTCGGCCACCCGTGCGACCAGCGAGCGCGTGCTGGCGCAATTGCCGCCGGGCGAAACCGTGCTTGAGCTCGATCAGATCGAGGCGATCAAGCAGGTGGTGGTGGCCGGGCTCGGCATCGCCTGCCTGCCCGTGGTGGCGGTCACCGACGCGCTGGCGACGGGACGCCTGAAGGCATTGAAAACTCCGTTCCTCGACCTGCGGCGCAAGCTGTCCTTGCTGTTGCATCGACAGAAATATCGCGGCGCCTTGCTCGACGCGTTTCTCGACGGCACCGGTTTTGGCGACTGAACCGCCCGGTGATCGCTGACGCAAGACGGGCCATCCATGGCCCGGTCATGCAGGCAGCTTCCGACGCGAGCCGCCCGTTGCTGACCTATTGCTTTGCCGCCATAAACGACATGCTGGTGCCACGCAGCATGTCATTGACGCCGATCGCCATCGTCTTGCCATCGGCTGCAACGGTCATTTTCGCGACGCTGATCACCTTGCCATCGCGCTTGTCGGTCTCCTGCAACATGTTCTTGCCAAGCTTCTTCAGGGAGACGCTGGTGATTCCCGGGTCGCCCTTGTATGGCGCATCGGTGCCGTCCATCTTGGCCTCGTAGGTTTGCCCGGTGGGGCTGGTCATGCTCAGGCTGTCGCCGTCGACCTTGTAGGTGAAGCTCAGGGCGTTGTCCGAGACACTGCCATAGCTCGAGGTTCGCCACGAGCCGGAAATCGCGTGCGATCCGGCAGGGCCCTTGGCGACGCGGGTCATGGTGCCGTTGCCGGTCACCGGGCCGGCATTGCTGTTGCTGCTGTCGGTGAAGTCGAACGTGGCGGTTTTACCATCCGCTGCCACCATCGTCTTCGACGTCGCGACGACCTTGCCGGCTTTCTTCTGGGTTTCCTGGATCGTGTGATCGTCGACGACCTTGACCGCCATCATGTCGAAATATGGATGGCCGGTGACCGCGTGATCTTCGCCGTCCGCCTTGATGCTGATGGCGGGGGCGCATGTCTTGCACTCGTACATGCCGTTCTGCAGCAGCAGGACGTCCGGTTTCTTCGGCAAGTGCACCTTGTTCATGTCGACCTTCCAGGTACCGTCGAAGGCGCTCTGCGCCAAGACGACCGCAGGCAGCAGCAATGCCCCCAGCAATCCGACGAGAAGAAATTTCTTCATGGCTGGCTCTCCCCTTGTGGTTGACCCGGACCCACGAACCACCGGGGTTGCCCAAGGCAACCCGGATGATGCGAACGCGCGTCCCGCTACCCCTGCAGCGGCCGACGATGCGCTCGCAGATGTAAATTAAATCGGAAAAAAGCGTGACCGCTTGGCCGTGAAAAGCGTTAAAAAATCACTTCGCAGCGGTGCCGGTGGCACGCTTTCGGGAATGCTGCTTGGCGAATGCGCGCGAGATCCGGATATTCAGCCCAGAACCAGTGCGCCGATGATCTCGTCCAGCAACGCTTCGGCCTGTTCGTGGGTATGCGCGCGCAGCAGTCGTGAAGCGTGACGGCGCAGGTGCGCATGGTCGAGCGTGGCGAGGCGGTCGCGCACCAGCAGGATCTGGCTCGGGTGCATGCTGAATTCGCACAGGCCCAGCACGAGCAACAGCGCGGTGAAGTTCACATCGCCGGCGATCTCGCCACACAGGCTGACCGGTTTCTTCGCGCGCCGGCCGGCACTGATCACGTGGGAGAGCAGCCGCAGCAGCGCCGGTTGCAGCGGGTTGTAGATGTTTTCCAGCGCGTCGTTGCCGCGGTCGGCGGCGAGTACGTACTGCGCCAGGTCGTTGGTGCCGATCGCCAGGAAGTCGGAATATTCGAGCAGCGCGCGCACGTTGATCGCGGCGGCGGGCACTTCGATCATTGCACCGAGCGGCAGCTTCTCCGGCAGGTCGATGTTCTCGCGCTTCAGATCCTGCCGCGCCAGCTTGAACAGTGTGCGCAC
>DAIMGD010000343.1:0-2028 GCA_036724165.1 Rhodanobacter sp. | reverse complement strand
GCACGCAGCCATCAGCAGATGGCTGCGGCCGCTGCCGGGTGCTCCATGCAGATAAACCCAGGGTGCGCCGGGTTCAGTAGCCAGCGCCTGCACTGCGGCCAGTGCGGCGGCATTGGCACCGGGGTGGAAATGTTCGAAGCGCTGCCGACGTGGCCAGCGCAGCGCCAGCGGCAACTGCGGAATCATGGCGCGGCCCGGTCGTCCTGCGGCGGCGACACGAACGTGGTATCGGTCTCGACCGCGCCGTCGCGATGCACGGTGACATCCACTTCGGCGATGACCGGATCGTCCGGCCCTTCCTCGGTGTACAGCTCGCTCAACCGATAACGCTCCAGCAGATAGCGCAGCAGCACCATGATCACCGACGCCGCCGGCAACGCCAGCAGCACGCCGAGGAAGCCGAACAGGTAGCCGCCGGCCAGCACCGCGAAGATCACCGCCACCGGGTGCAGGCCGATCTTGTCGCCGACCAGCTTGGGCACCAGCACGTAACCTTCCAGCAGCTGGCCGACCACGAACACGCCGCAGACGATCAGCAGATGCGTCCAGTCGCCGTACTGCACCAGCACGGCGATCACCGCGCCGCCAAAACCGACAATGAAGCCCAGGTACGGCACGAAACTCAGCAGGCCGGCGACCAGCCCGATCAGCAGCCCCACCGACAGGCCGACCAGCGACAGGCCGGCGCCGTAAAAGACGCCCAGCGCCAGCATCACCAGCAACTGGCCGCGCACGAACGCGCCCAGCACCGTGTCCGATTCACGCGCCAGATGGGCCACCGTCGGCTGGATCGAACGCGGCAGCATGCGGTCGATCTTGGCGACCAGCCGATCCCAGTCGCGCAGCAGGTAGAACGCCACCACCGGGATCAGCACCAGGTTGGTCAGCGCCAGCACGATGCCCAAGCCCGAACGGGACACCTTGCCCAGCACCACGGTGGCGACGCCGCCGATCGAGCCGATGTGCTCCTTGATCGCCGCCAGCAGGCGATCGCTGTCGAACGTGCGCGGATCCAGATGCAGCTTGCCCTGCACCCATGGCCACGCGGTCTGCTGTGCCCACTGGCCGTAGCGCGGCAGGTTCTCGATGAGGTTTTCGACCTGCCGGGCGATCAACGGAACCAGCAGCAGCAGGACGCCGACCAGCACCAGCAACAGCGTCAGGAAAACGATCGTCGCCGCCCAGGTGCGATTCATCCCGACCCGCTCCAGCCGGTCGGCCAGCGGATCACCCAGATAGGCCAGCATCGCGGCGACCGCGAATGGCATCAGCACCGGTGCCAGCAGCCAGAGCAGATAAACGATGACCGCTGCGATGGCGAGCATCTGCCAGCGACGTGAGGTGTCGTGATTCACTGGGTCGCCCTGGTCAGGGAACAGTTTTCCGAGCAGGCCACGCCACCGATGGCCGGGTTGCGGGAGCCGCGCATTCAGTGCAGCCAGCGCAGGCTGGCGTCGGCGCCCTCGTGTGTTTCGCCCTGCAGCAGGCGGCCACCGGCAGCCAGATTGGCGGCCAGCGCGCTCAGCGGCATCGAGGCCTTCACCGACAGCAGCACGCTGCCGTTCTCTGCGCCCAGCGTCGCCACCTCACGCACCGACGGATCGGCACGCAGGGTGGCCAGCAGGTTCACGTAATCCATCGCCGTTGCCAGTCCGCTGACCCACAGCTTGCCATCGCTGATCCCGGCACCGATCACGTTGAGCTGCTTGCCAAGGCGATCGACCATGCCGCTGCCCGCATCGCCGAGCAGGGCATCCTCGGTCGCACCCTTGCCAGTCCAGTGCTGCGCCTGCCCACCGGAAATCAGGGTCCAGTCGGCGTGGCCGTTGCGCACGCTGCCGAGCAAGACCAGCCCGGTGTGGTACTGCTGGTTGATCGCCGCCAGCGTGCCCGGGTCCGCGGCGGCCACTTTTGCGGCATCCGGCGCGTCGGCAGCATCGGGATACATCACGTTGTTCCCGCGCGCCGCAGCCGCCGACGCGAGGCTGGCCAGCGCGGGCTGATCGAACAGCTTGCCGTCCGCGCCCT
>DAIMGD010000342.1:0-2042 GCA_036724165.1 Rhodanobacter sp. | reverse complement strand
CGCGTGTTCCCGCTGTCGAATTGGACCGAGATGGATGTATGGCTGTACATCGAGCGCGAGAACATCCCGGTGGTGCCGCTGTATTTCGCCAGGGAGCGCCCGGTGGTGGAGCGCGACGGCGCGCTGATCATGGTGGATGACGAGCGCTTCGCCCTGCGCGAAGGCGAGTCGATCACGATGAAGCAGGTGCGCTTCCGTACGCTGGGCTGCTATCCGCTCACCGGCGCGGTCGAATCGGATGCCACGACGTTGCCGCAGATCATCGAGGAGATGACGCGCTCGCGCAGTTCAGAACGGCAGGGACGGATGATCGATCAGGATGCGTCGGCCTCGATGGAGCGCAAGAAACAGGAAGGGTATTTCTGATGGCAGCACAACCCGACCATGCCGGCACGAAACCGCTGAAGGAGACTCGCAGCCTGCTGCGCTTCATCACCTGCGGCAGCGTCGATGACGGCAAGAGCACCCTCCTCGGGCGCCTGCTTTACGACGCCAACATGCTGGCCGACGATCAGCTGGCCGCCTTGATCCGCGACAGCCGGCGCAACCATCCGCAGGATGAAAACCTGCTGGATTTCTCGCTGCTGACCGATGGCCTGGACGCGGAACGCGAGCAGGGTATCACCATCGATGTGGCATATCGCTATTTCCACACCGAGCGGCGCAGTTTCATCGTGGCCGACTGCCCGGGGCATGAGCAGTACACGCGCAACATGGCGACCGGCGCGTCCAATGCCGAGCTCGCCGTGGTCCTGGTGGATGCACGCAAGGGCCTGCTGCCGCAGACCCGCCGCCACACCTATATCTGCGCGTTGCTCGGCATCCGTCATGTGCTGCTGGCGATCAACAAGATGGACCTGGTGGATTACTCGCCGGCGGTATTCGATGCCATCGTTGCCGACTATCGCGCCCTGGCCGAACAGATGGGCATCAGCGATGTGCAGTACCTGCCGGTGGCCGCCTTGCACGGCGACAACGTGGGTCATGCCAGCAGCCACATGCCATGGTACGGCGGCCCGACGCTGCTCGAAGCGCTGGAAACGACATCGGCCAGCCGCTTCTCGGCGGCACAATTTCGCCTGCCGGTGCAGTGGGTCAATCGGCCCGATCACACCTTTCGCGGCTACGCCGGCACGATCGCCGGCGGCCACGTGGCGGTCGGTGACGAGATCATCGTGCAGCCGGGCATCCAGCGCGCACGCGTGGCACGCATCGTCACCGCCGACGGCGACCTGCCGGAAGCCGGCGGTGGGCATGCCGTCACGCTGACCCTGGACCGCGAAGTGGATGTCAGCCGCGGCGACGTCATCGCCACGGTCGCACAGCCGGCCCAGGTCGCCGATCAGTTCGCCTGCCACCTGCTGTGGATGGGCGACCAGCCGTTGCTGCCCAATCGATCCTACTGGCTGAAGATCGGCACGCGCACGCTCAACGCCCGCGTGACCACGATTAAGCACAAGATCGACGTCAATACCCAGGCCAGCCTCGCTGCGCACCGACTGGAATTGAACGAGGTCGGCTATTGCAATATCGATCTCGATCATGTGATCGCATTCGATGCGTACAAGGACAATCGCGAACTCGGCGGCTTCGTGCTGATCGATCGCCAGAACTATGCAACGGTTGCCTGCGGCACGCTCGACTTTGCGCTGCAACGATCCAGCAATATCCACTGGCAGCACGTCGATGTCGACAAGCATGCGCGCGGCAAAAGCAAGGGCCAGCATCCGCTGTGTGTCTGGTTTACCGGTTTGTCCGGCGCCGGCAAGTCGACCATCGCCAACCTGGTCGAGCGGCGCCTGCTCTCGCTGGGCTATCACACCTACCTGCTTGACGGCGACAACGTGCGCCACGGTCTCAACAAGGATCTCGGCTTCACCGAGGAAGGCCGCATCGAAAATGTCCGGCGCATGTCCGAGGTGGCGCACCTGATGGTGGATGCCGGACTGGTCGTGCTGGTTTGTGCGATCTCGCCGTTTCGCAGCGACCGCCGTTCCGCTCGCGAATGCTTCGACGGCGGGGAGTTCATCGAGGTGTTCGTC
>DAIMGD010000341.1:0-2045 GCA_036724165.1 Rhodanobacter sp. | reverse complement strand
GGTGTACGGCGACCGTTACACGCTTGCCGCTGTCATCAGTGGAAACCAGGGAGCCGGGAACGAGCCCACTGGCAACGCTACCTTCTCGATCGGCGCATCGACCCTGTGCGGGGCGCAGCCGCTTCCCCCGAACGGCGCACTGGCCTGCTCGCCCTCGCCCACGCTTGAAGATGTCGGCACCTACAACGTCTCCGTTTCGTATACGGGCGACACCAACTACCCGGCAGCGACTTCGACCATCGTTCTGAAGGTCACACCGCGGCCAGTCACCATCACTGCCGACAACAAGACGCGGCCGGTGAATACGGCGAATCCGCCGCTCACCGGCACAGTGGTCAACGTTGTGCCGGGGCAGTCCATCACGGCCAGCTTCAGCACGACAGCCACGACTGCCAGCCCGGCAGGAACATATCCCATCACTCCGGCATACAGCATCGGGGCGGGAACTAAGGCTTCGAATTACGCCATCACGGTGGTGAATGGAACATTGACCATCCCCTCCAGCAGTGGCGGCGGTGGCGGTGGCGGCGGCGGTGGTGGAGGTGGCGGCGGTGGTACCGGCGGCAGCTTCACGCTTGCGACTACGCCGCCGGAGCAGGAGATCGACCACAATGGGACGGTGAACTACCCCGTCGCTCTGGTATCGACTGGCGGTTTTGCCGGGCCTGTGACGCTTGCCTGCTCGGGACTGCCCGAGGGTGCATCGTGTGCATTCGCTCCGGCCAGCGTAACGCTGGGTTCCGGTGCTAACGGCACGTCCACCATGACGATCACTGCCACAGCGGACAGCACCAATGTGCCGAAGATCTTCGGGAAGGTAGACAGCGGGCCGCTCGTGCCAACTGGCGGCAGCCCACTGCTGCTCGCCTGGACCATGCTGCCGCTGGGCTTGTTTGGGTCGACTGGTGGATGGCTGCTGGGTTCGCGCCGTCGCCGTCGGCTCCTGCTGCTGCTTGTGCCGTTCGCGTTGCTGGCCGGGGCGCTTGGCATGTCGGGCTGTGCGGCTCCCAGCAATTACAAGATCTACACCGTTACCGTCACCGGCACTGCCACGAGCGGTGGCGCAACCATCACGCAATCTTCGACTGTCGACCTGGTACTGGCCCGCTGATGCTCCAGACTGGCCTGCTGTCCCACGTAACCGCCGAGCCGCAGCGTACGCATTGCGGGCGGACTCGACCGGCGCTCATCCGCGCCCGCTGCTGCTGAGGGAACACTGTTCATGCGTCATTGCACCAGAGCTACGCTGAGTCCGATCGTTCAAGGTCTGCTTGCCGCGGGCCTGTGCGCGCTGGCTGCAGCCGCTCAGCAAGCCCCGGCTCCCGCTGCGCCGGCGCCCGCGATTGCGCCCGTGCACGCTCCAGATGCGACTCGGAAGAATGCGGTGCTGCCGGCTACCGACCCTGACGCGGACGCGGCGCAGGCTGCCCCGGCTGGTGCGAGCGACACAGGTATCTCGAAGCCAGACGCAGTAGCGCCGGATGCGTCCTCGACGAGTGGCGATCAGAACACCACACCGGCGGCAGCAGACGCGAAGCCGGCGCAGGATGCAGCCCAGAATGCAACCCAGAGCAGCGACACCAAATCGGTTGAGCAACCGGCAAACTTTGTTCCAGCCGCGGCGGATCCCAACCCGTCAGCAGACGGGATAGAGCAGCGCTTCGTTCCGGACCAGCCGCCGGCCCCGCTGACGCCCGACCATGACAGCGATCGACCAACGCCGCCAGATCCGCCTGCGCAAAGCGCTCCCGCTGCGAAGGTGATCGACGCAGCTCCTCCATCTGCGCCACCTGCCGCCGCACCCGCAGCATTATCCGCGCCAGGGGACTCTTCCGTACCCCAGCAGACGCCGGTAACGGCTGCGCCGGCAACGCCGGATGCGTCCGCGTCTTCGCCTTTGCCAGTTCCAGAAACAAGCGCTCCGCAACAGACTGCGCCTGCTACTCCGCCCCCAGCAGTTGATACTCCGGCACCTCCGCCAGCCAGTGCAGCGCCCCAGCAGGACGCGCCTGCAGCTCCCGCTGCAGCGACGCCGGCTCCTGACT
>DAIMGD010000340.1:0-2066 GCA_036724165.1 Rhodanobacter sp. | reverse complement strand
CAACAGGCCGCCGATCCCCGCGATCGCCAGCGGCTGCAGCATCTGCGATCCAGAGCCCAGCGCGAAAGCCAGCGGCAGCATCCCGCAGATTGCGGCCATCGCGGTCATCACGATAGGACGCAAGCGCCGCTGCGCCGCATGCATCATCGCCTCGCGTGGCGCTATGCCCTCGGCGCGATACGTCTCGTCCGCATCCAGCAGCAGGATGCCATTCTTCGCCACGATGCCGATGATCATGATGAGTCCCATGAATGACGCAACATTGAAGTCCGTCCCCGTCACCAGCAGCGCGAAGACTACGCCGGAGATGGACAGCACCGACGACGTGAGGATCGCGACGGGAGCTGCGAAGTTGCGGAACTCCGCCAGCAGTACGCCGAAGACCAGCGCCAGTGCCAGCAGCAACACACGCAGCAGTTCATGGAACGATTGCTGCTGCTCCTGATAAGTGCCGCCATACTCCACGCGCACCGAAGCCGGTAGATGCATCTGTAGCACAACCTGCTGCACCTTCTTGATCGCCGTGCCCAGGTCCGACCCCTCCAGCCGTCCCGTCACTACAACGAGTTGTTGCAGATTTTCGCGGCGGATCTCGTTCTGCGGCGGCAACTGCTGGATGCTCGCGAGCGAGCCGAGCGACGCAAGTTTGCCGGTCGCGCTGTTGAACACCGTGTTTTGGATCGCATCGAGCGAGGTGCGTGTATCGCCCGGCATGCGTACGCGAATCGTGTATGGACGACTGTTGGCAATCAGCGGGACAGTCGCCTCCACGCCATCCAGGATCGAAGTGGCATCTTCAGCGACCTCTGTTGGCGTAAAGCCCAGGCGTCCTGCAACCGTTGGGTTCACCTGAAAATTTGTTGCGGGGCCACTGATCGTGTTCTCGATTCCGTTCTGCACATCGACCACGCCAGCAACCTTGCCGATGGCATCGCCCACCTGCGGCCCAAGCTTTTGCAGCAGCGCCGTGTCGGTGGAGAAAAGCTTGATCTGGATCGGCTCGGGCGAGTTGGAAAGATCCCCGATCATGTCCTGCAGCACCTGCGTGAACTCGATATCCAGTTGCGGCTCAGTCTTCTTGATCTGCTCGCGCACATCCGCCATCACTTCGTCGATGCCGCGATCGCGTTTGCTCTTCAGCTTTACCGTGATATCGCCGGTGTTCGCCTCTGTCACTGCGGCGAATCCCATCTGCAGGCCGGTGCGGCGCGAGGTGCTCTCAACCTCCGAAGTCTGGTGCAGGATCTGCTCCACATGCGTCAGCACACGATTTGTTTCATTCAGCGAACTGCCCGCGGGCATGATGTAGTCCAGCACAAAGCCGCCCTCGTCCATCGCCGGCAGCAGGTCGGAGCCAAGCTGCTTGTAGCCGAACCAGGTGCCGGCCACCAGCGCGATGCAGATCAGCCCCAGCATCAGCGGACGTGTCAATGACCAGCTCAGCCCTCGCTCATGCCAATGCAGCACACGGCCCAGCACGCGCCCCGGCTCAGCGTGATCCTTCTTCGTTTCATCAGCAGCACGATCACGCAGCAAGGTCAGGCCCAGCGCCGGTGTCCAGGTCAGAGCCAGCAGCAGGGAAGTCAGCAGCGCCGCCGTCATGGTCACCGCCAGCGCGCGGAAGAAAGCGCCGGTCACGCCGGTCACCGCGATCAGCGGCAGGAAGACCACCACGGGTGTAAGCGTCGAAAAGACCAGTGGACGCGTGACCTCCGCGATCGCCTTGCGCACCGCCTGCACCCGGGTCTCGCCGGAATCGCGATGCAGCACGATGTTCTCCACCACGACGATGGCATCGTCGATCACCAGACCGATCGCCGCCGCCAGACCCCCCAGCGTCATAAGGTTGAAGCTCTGGCCGATGATCTTCAGAAAGACAAATGTCACCGCCACGGTGACGGGAATCACCAGGCCGGCGATCAGCGAAGAGCTCCAGTCGCGCAGGAAGAGGAACAGGATCACGCAGGCCAGCACCAGCCCGATCAGGATCGCGTCGCGCACGCTCCCGATGCTCTCCCGCACCAGCTCCGACTGGTCGTAGTACGGCTCCAGGTGCACGCCCGCGG
>DAIMGD010000339.1:0-2074 GCA_036724165.1 Rhodanobacter sp. | reverse complement strand
TCAACACGATGATCTTCTCGCCGTCGGGCGGCAACGTCGGCATCGGCTTTGCGATCCCCAGCGACATCACCAGCGACGTGATGGGCCAGCTGCTGGCGCACGGCAAGGTGCGGCGCGGCAGCCTGGGCGTGCAGACGCAGGCGATCACGCCGCGGGTCGCCCAGCTGCTCAAGCTGAAGGACAGCAACGGCGTGGTGGTCACCGGCGTCGGCGACGGCTCGGCGGCCGAACATGCCGGCCTGCAGCCGGGTGACGTGCTGACCACGCTCAACGGCAAGCCGCTGCGCAGCGTGCAGGAATTGCGCAATGCCGAAGGCCTGCTGCCGCTGGGCAGCCGCGTGAAACTCGGCGTGTTGCGCGACGGCCATCTGCAGCAGACCAGTGTCAGCCTCGATGCGGAGAAGCTGGCCAGCCTGGATGGCGGCAAGCTCGATCCGCGCTTGCGCGGCGTGCGTTTCAGCGAACTGAGCGAGGACCAGCGCAGCCAGGGCCTGTATGGCGTGGCGATCGACGCAGTGCAGGCGAACAGTCGCGCGGCGCTGGCCGGCCTGGGTACCGACGATATCGTGATCGGTGTCGGCAGCCAGCGGATCAGCGGCCTGCGCATGCTCGGCCAACTGGCTGGCGTCAACCCGAAGCAGCTGGTGCTGGTGGTCGCGCATGCCGACGGCAGCACCCGCTACGTGGTGGTCGACTGAAGCCTCCGCCACACCCGGGAACTCGCTGAACCGGGCCGGCCAGCTGTGCGGCGGCGCACAACTGGCCGGTTCCGCTGACGCAAACGCATGAAAGCGCTTGATGTTTTGTGTTCAGGCCGATGAAATACCCTGTCTGCTTCACTCCGTGTGCGCGCCACCGGCCGCACACTCCCGCTTTCATCGCATTCACGAAACCACGCCAGGGTTACTCATCACATGTCAGTCCGCCTTGCCCACCTGTTGTCCGTCGCCCTGATCGGCACCTTGCTGATCACCCCCGCCTTCGCCAAGACCCACACGCACGCGCATTCGCACGCCAAGAAAGCCAGTGCCGCGCCGAAGGGTCCCACGCTGATCTGGCGCGGTGATGTGGCCACGGCACAGGGCGTGGTCGACGAAGTGGCGCTGGCCTGGGAGAAGGCCGGTCACGGCAAGATCGAACTGCAGCCGTTCAACACGGCCTCGGGCATCGATGCGGTGGCCACCGGCAGCGCCGACCTCGCCGGCAGCGCGCGCCCGAGTGACGGCAGCACCGAGAACGCCAACCTCACCTTCACCCCGGTCGCCTGGGATGCGCTGGTGATGGTGGCGCAGGCGTCCAACCCGGTCAGCAACCTGACCCTGAAACAGCTGCACGACATCTACTACGGCAAGATCACCAACTGGAGCGACGTGGGCGGCAACAGCGCGCCGATCGACCTGTATGCGGTGGCCAGCCCCGGCGACGGCGTGGAATACAGCATGCGTGACCTGATGTTTGGCCGCGGCAATCAGCCGGTCGCCGCGCCGCGCCTGTACGTCAACACGCACAAGCTCGAGGAAGGCGTGGAGCTCAATCCGAACGGCCTGGGCGCCGCCACGCTGGCCGACGTCAACGTCAATCCCAAGCTCAAGGTGATTCCGATCAACGGCATCGCGCCGACCGCCACCACGATCGGCAATGGCAGCTACGTGCTCTACATCCCGCTGTACCTGGTGACCAATCCGCGCAACCCGAAAGCCGCCCAGGTCAGCGCGTTCATCGACTTCCTGCAGTCCGATGCGGCCAAGGCGGCGATGCGCAAGCATGCGGTGCTGCCGTACCAGGACGGCGCGGCGCTGGCGGCGATCGACAGCAGCCGTCGCAGCAAGATCCTCGCCGAAGTCGGCGTCAAGGCGAGCCATATCGCGGCCGCGGTGGCACCGACGGTGGCACCGGCCGCACCGACGGCAGCCAGCACTGCCTCGCGCGTGGCGGCAGCGTCGGCGGTGTCGAACTCGATCGCTGCCGGGCAGACCCTGGATCAGCGCAGCGCGCAGAACCCGTCGAGCGCAGCCGCCAACAGCACGGCGCAATCGGCGGCCGGCAAGACCTACAAGGTGGTCAAGGGCGACAC
>DAIMGD010000338.1:0-2081 GCA_036724165.1 Rhodanobacter sp. | reverse complement strand
TACGACACCTGGTCGGCGATGCCGTACTTGTCGACTGCGGCCAGCGTGTCGCCGCCGCCGGCGATCGAGAATGCGCTGGACGCGGCGATTGCATGGGCCAGCGTCTCGGTGCCCTTGCCGAATGCGTCGAACTCGAACACGCCGACCGGACCGTTCCACACCACCGTGCCGGCCCTGGCGATCAGGTCGGCATAAAGCTTGGCGGTCTCCGGTCCGATGTCGAGGATCATTTCGTCATCGTTGACCTCGTCGACCGGCTTTACCGTGGCCGGCGCGTGGGCCGAAAAAGCCGGCGCCACCACCACGTCGATCGGCATCGGCACCGCGACGCCACGCCGTTTGGCGTCCGCAATCACTTTCTTCGCGGCATCGATCAGGGCCGGTTCGTACAATGAGTTGCCGACCGAATGGCCCATCGCGGCGATGAAGGTGTTGGCGATGCCGCCGCCGACGATCAGCTGGTCGACCTTGCCGATCAGGTTGTCGAGCAGGGTCAGCTTGGTCGAGACCTTGGAGCCGGCCACGATCGCCAGCAGCGGAGGCGCCGGATGCTCGAGGGCCTTGCCCAGCGCGTCCAGTTCCGCGCACAGCAGCGGACCGGCGGCGGCGATCGGGGCGTATTTGATCACGCCATGGGTGGAGGCCTGTGCGCGGTGCGCGGTGCCGAACGCGTCCATCACGAAGATGTCGCACAGGGCGGCATATTTCTTCGCCAGCGCCTCGTCGTCCTTGCCCTCGCCGACGTTCATGCGGCAGTTTTCCAGCAGCACCACTTCACCGGCAGCCACCTCGACGCCGTCGAGATAATCGGCCACCAGCCGTACCGGCGTGCCGAGCTGCTCGCGCAGCCATGCAGCGACCGGCGCCAGCGAGGACTCGGCTTCGAACTGGCCTTCCTTCGGCCGGCCCAAGTGCGACAGCACCAGCACCCGGGCGCCGGCGTCGCGGGCGGCCCTGATCGTCGGCAGCGCGGCGTCCAGGCGCTGGGTCGAGCTGATCTGGCCGTGGTCGTCGATCGGCACATTCAGGTCTTCGCGGATCAGCACGCGCTGGTCGCGCAAATCGAGGTCACTCATGCGGATGACTGACACGGCGGAACTCCCTGGTGGGTTTGAGTTCGCCCTTGGCGGGCAGCAACCGTCTATTGTCCGGCGGGCTGCGTGTCGATGCAAACGGCAACCGGCTTGACGGAAGGCGTTGCTGTCGCCCCTGTGTCGAGTTCACACTGTGGCTAGACTGACACTTTCGTGCAGGGGATGGCTCATGACTACCGGTTTGGTGCTCTACGGCTACTGGCGCTCAAGCGCTGCCTATCGCGTGCGCATCGCGCTGAATCTGAAGGGCATGAGTTACGAGACGCGGCCGGTGCACCTGCTGCGCGATGGCGGCGAACAGCATGCGCCAAGCTATCGCGAGATCAATCCGCAGCAGCTGATCCCGTGCCTTCTCGATGGCGACCGGGTAGTCACCCAGTCGCTGGCGATCATGGAATATCTCGACGAGACGCACCCGGAGCTGGAAGCGGCGTTGCTGCCGGTCGATGCGCGGGGGCGCGCGCGGGTTCGTGCACTGGCAATGGTGGTGGCCTGCGACATCCACCCGCTCGGCAATCTGCGCGTGCTGAACCAGCTCGAATCGCAGTTTGGAGCTGACGAGACGCAACGCGCCGAGTGGTCGCGCCACTGGATCGCCGCCGGCCTCAAGGCGCTGGAAGCGATGCTGATCGACAACGCGGCGACCGGGCGTTACTGCCACGGTGAGACGCCGAGCATGGCCGACGCCTGCCTGGTGCCGCAGTTCTACAATGCGCTGCGCTGGAAATTGCCACTCGACGATTACCCGACGTTGCAGCGGATTTATCAGGCGTGTAACGAGCTGGAGGCGTTCCAGCAGGCGGCGCCGGAAGCACAGTCGGATGCTCCGGTGGCAGCCTGATAAAAAGCTATTCGCGAGAGCGGGCCCGCATCCGACCCTGTGGGCCATCTGCCATTCGGGCCATGCTTGGCCCGCAACCTGCGGGGCGGCCGATGGCCGCGAACTCTAAAAGCCCATGCCGTATGGATCGTTGCCGACCAGTTCCT
>DAIMGD010000337.1:0-2092 GCA_036724165.1 Rhodanobacter sp. | reverse complement strand
GCTTCGTGCGCAAGGAGGCGGTGCTGTCTTCGCAGATCGAGGGCACGCAGTCCTCCCTTGCGGATTTGCTGCTGTACGAGATCGACGAGCAGCCCGGCGTGCCGGTGGAGGATGCGCACGAGGTCAGCCGCTATGTCGCTGCGCTGGAACATGGACTGACCCGCTTGCGAGGAGGTTTTCCACTGAGCCTGCGACTGATCGGCGAGATGCATGCGGTGCTGCTGGATCATCCGCTGGGGCGCGGCAAGACGCCGGGCGAATTCCGCCGCAGCCAGGTGTGGATCGGCGGCACGCGACCGGGCAATGCGGTGTTCGTGCCGCCGCCCGCGGAGGCGATCGCGGATTGCCTGGGTGACTTGGAGCGTTTCCTCAACGATCTGCCGGAGGCGACATCCCCGCTGATAAAGGCTGCGCTGGCGCACGTGCAGTTCGAGACCATCCATCCGTTTCTGGACGGCAACGGTCGCATCGGGCGACTGTTGATCGTGCTGCAGCTGGTGCATGACGGCTTGCTGCGCGAGCCGCTGCTTTACCCCAGCCTGTTCTTCAAGAAGCACCGCGCGCTTTACTACGAGTTGCTCAATGGCGTGCGCCTGCAGGGCGACTGGGAGCGCTGGCTGGATTACTTCGCCGAAGGCATCGAGCAGAGTGCGACGCAGGCCGTGGCCACCGCGCAGCAGCTGCTGGCGCTGGTGAACAAGGATCGTGACCGCATCGCGACGGTGGGCCGTGGTGCGGTGTCGGCCTTGGCCGTGCTGCAGGCCCTGCAGCGCCAGCCGGTGACGACGGCGGCCACACTGGTGAAAGACACCGGGTTGGCGCTGGCCACGGTGAACCGCATGCTGGTGCAATTGATCGACATGGACATCGTGTCCGAATTGACCCGGCGCCAGCGCAATCGTGTCTTCAGCTACCGCGCCTACGTGGATGTTCTCAATGCCGAACTCTGACGGTGGCATCATTTTTCGATTCAAGGGAGCGGAAGCGTGAACCTGCACAGGGAAGTCCATTTCGAGCAGGCCATCGTCGAGCACCTTGCCTCCCACGGCTGGCTCTACGCCGAAGACGATGCCGCCCACTACGACCGCACGCATGCGTTGTATCTGCCCGATCTGCTGGCCTGGATCGAAGCGACCCAGCCGGATAGTAGGCAACGCCTCAACAAGACCCATGGCGCGGCAGCTGGCGAGCGCATCGCCGAGCGCGCGCGCAAGAACCTCAACGAGCGCGGCACGCTGGAGGTGCTGCGTCGCGGCGTGGAGATGCTGGGCCTTCGTGAGCCGCTGTCACTGGTGCAGTTCAAGCCGGCGCTGGCGATCAATCCGCTGATCCAGCAGCACTACGCCGCCAATCGGTTGCGCGTGGTGCGGCAGGTGCGGCATTCGCCGAATAACTCGAACGATGCGCTGGACCTGGTGCTGTTCGTCAACGGTATTGCGGTGGCCACCGCCGAGTTGAAATCCGATTTCACCCAGAGCGTGAACGACGCGGTGGATCAATACCGCTTCGATCGCGATCCGCAGCCGAAGGGTGGCGTGGCCGAACCGTTGCTGAGTTTTCCCGGCGGCGCGCTGGTGCACTTTGCCGTGAGTCAGGCCGAAGTGATGATGACGACGCGACTGGCCGGACCGGCGACGTACTTTCTCCCGTTCAATCGCGGCAATCACGGCGGAGCTGGTAATGCGCCCAACCCGGAAGGTTTTGCCACCGCGTATTTGTGGGAAGAGGTGTGGGCGCGCGATAGTTGGCTGGAGATTCTGGGCCGCTACCTGATCGGCAAGCGCGACGACAAGAAACAGTTGAAGAGCGTGATCTTTCCGCGCTACCACCAACTCGACGCCACACGCCGGCTGCTGGCGGATGTACCGGCCGAGGGAGCAGGGCAGCGTTACCTGATCCAGCATTCGGCCGGCTCGGGCAAGACCAACTCGATTGCCTGGACCGCGCATTTCCTCGCCGACCTGCACGATGCTCAGCATCGCAAGATGTTCGACAGCGTGCTTGTGGTGTCCGATCGCAACGTATTAGATGCGCAACTGCAGGAGGCGATCTTCGATTTCGAGCGCACCACCGGCGTGGTGGAAACCATCAC
>DAIMGD010000336.1:0-2100 GCA_036724165.1 Rhodanobacter sp. | reverse complement strand
CGTCGTGGCCTGCATGACGGCGATACCCGCGGTGGCCGCCGATCAACCGGTGCATGTCCGCGGCACCATCACCGCGGTGACCACCGCCGGTTTTACCGTGCAGACCGATGCCGGCACGCAGTCCATCGCGCTGGCACCTGATACGCGGATTACCGGCGTCGTGCCAAGCAGCCTCGACGCGATCAAGCCAGGCTCGTTCATCGGTTCGGCCAACGTGCCGCACGGCACCACGTCCCGCGCGCTCGAGGTGGTGGTGTTTCCGCCAGCGATGAAAGGATCGGGCCTGGGTGACTACGCCTGGGATCTCCCGGCCAGAGGCGGCAGCGCTTCGGCGATGACCAACGGCACCGTCAAGGCCAGCCGCATGAACGGCGCGGCGGCGATGCATTCGGCGATGACCAACGGCACCGTGAAAGCTTCCAGCGGCAGCGGCGCACGCACGCTGACGGTCGACTACGGCAAGGGTGAAAAATCCATCGAGGTACCGGCCGATGTGCCGGTGGTGACATTCAAACCCGCCGACAAGAGCGCGATCTTCAAGGGCGCGCATGTCTTTGTCGCCGGCAAGGCCGGCAACCCGGTGAACGCCGCGATAGTGGCGGTGGGTCTCGATGGCACCGTGCCGCCCATGTGAAGCTGCACCTTCAACCCGTCTTTTGCCCACGCCATCTAGCGTGACTGCTGTGCCGCGTTGACCTTGACCAGGTACGCGGCCAGCGTGTCGACTTCGGCGGCGGCGATCGGCGCGCCGTAGGCGCTGCGCATCTTGTCGACCTCGGCCTTCCATTGCACCTCGGAAAGCAGTGGCTGCTTCAGCACCATGCCGGCGGAATGGCAGATCAGGCATTTTCCGGCAAGCTCCGACCCGGGGCCGGGAGGAAATCCATCCTGGCTCGCAGGCAGATCCACGTGCACCGAATGGATCTTGATGGGCGCCGGTCTGGTCTGCGCCCCGACGATGCCGGCGACCGCAAGCATCGCCGGGAACCAAAGCAGGTAGGTGTGTTTCATGCTGGCATCCTCAGGCAAGCTTGACCCTGACCGGTTCGATGACGTTGCGCATGAACCCGCCCGGATTCCAGTTCGGCGTGGCCGGTTGCTCGACGCCATGCCGGTTGATCGCCTTGACCATCAGCACTTGCTCGCCGCGGGTCGTCGGCGTGTAATGCGTTTCCCAGCGGCGAAAGCTGTACTTGCCGTAATCCTTGTCGAGCTTCGCATCCTGCCAGTGCGCGCCGCCATCGCTGGACCACATCACCCTGGCCACACCCGTGTCGCCACCAAAAGCGATGCCGCGCAGCGTCGTGGCATGCCCGGCACGCAGGCTGTCGCCGTCGCGCAGGTTGGTGATGAAGGAGCGCGGCACCATGCGATTGATCGGCACGCTGCTGAAACCGGTCTGGCCCGGCGCGACGCTGGCATGCGGCGTGTCCGGAATGAGGTAGGCCTTGGTCATCCAGAAGTTGTCGTCGGACTTGTCCAGCACCTCGATGTCGTTGAGCATCTTGACCCAATAGGTGGCGTACCAGCCCGGCACCACCAGCCGCGTCGGGAAGCCGTTGAGCAGCGGCAGCTGTTCGCCGTTCATGCCATAGGCGATGATCACCTCGCCGTCGCGCGCATGATCGATATCCAGTGACTTGATGAAGTCGGGCGTGCCCGGCAGGATCCCGCTGTCCAGACCGTTGAAGCGCACCTGCACGGCACCTGCGTTGACGCCGGCTCGATCGAGCACGTCCTTCAGGCGCACGCCGGTCCAGCGCGCACAGCCCATGGCACCGTTCCCCCATTGACCACCGGCCACGCGCGGACTGAACAAGCCGCGCGAATTGCCCGAGCATTGATTCACCGCAGCGATCTCGACAGGTTCAAACTCGCTCATCAGCTGATGCAGGCTCAGCGAGAGTGTCTTGCCGACGTGACCACGGACATTCAAACGAAATGCCTCCGCGTCGATCGCGGTGGGCACGCTGGGCAAATGCCAGCGCACGTAGAAGCGGTCGTTGGGCGTGAATACGCCCTGGTCGAACACCTCGAACGGGGTTTCCAGCAGCGGCGAACGGGTACGCAACAGCAGCATGTTCCGCTTCTGCGGAAAGC
>DAIMGD010000335.1:0-2113 GCA_036724165.1 Rhodanobacter sp. | reverse complement strand
GCAGGCTGAAATCGAAGATGCCCTGGTTCTCGGTGAAGAACGGCCGCTTGTCGCTGACATAGGTTTCGGTGGCGCCGAAGTTCACCACCAGGTCGTCGCTCTCGACCTGGCCGAAGTCCGGATTCAGCGCCGCGGTCAGCTGGAACTGGCCGTTCGGCTTCCACAGGATATCGGCACCTTGCTGCAGATGGCTGCGACCGCGCACGTTGTCGTACAGGCCGGATACGTAGGGCGTGATCGCCAGCAGCGACTGGCTGTACTCCGGCACCTCGACATGCTTGAACTCGGACAGGAAGCGCGGCTGCATGAAGCTGGCGGCCGGCCACGCATCGCGCTCGCCGCTGGAACCCACCACCCGATCCAGGTAGACGCCGAGCGTGTGCTTGCCGTCGTGGCCGGCATGCATCGGTGCGATATACCACGGGATCAGCATCTCGGCGCTCCAGCCGTCGGCATCCGCGCTGACTGCATGCTGCCAGTTGCCGTCCCAGTCCTTGTTGAAATTGCTTTCGTTGGTCACGACGGCGTCGTAGATGCCGCCGGTCGAACTGATCGTGAAGTTGTAGCCGGTGCGGCCGTCGCCATCGAGATCGAGGACCAGGTTGACCCGATCGACCTGGTCCTCGAAGTCGCGCTGCACGCGTTGCTGCGTGCGCGGCACACTGGCTGGCTGAATGCAGTGGAAGGCCACCGCCAGGCCCTTCGGCGTGGCCAGGATCCAGGCCTCGGTCTTCAGTGAGGCCGGCTTGCCGGTCAGCGGCTGCACCTGGCGGAAGTCGACGACATGTTGCGCGCCCTTCCATTCGAGCGGATCGATATGACCGTCGATTTCGACGGCCCATGCCGGCGCCGACAGCGCGGCGAGGATGACAGACAGCAGGCATGCCATACGCATGTCGTGAGGCTTCCAGGTGATACCGCGCAGGATTGCGCCATGGGCGGTGGTTCGCCTCATCGAATAGATGCACAGAGTGCCTGTTGCGTTTAACCGCCATCGACGGCCATAAGTCATGCGTGACCGGTAGCCGTCGCTGCCTCGCCGTGATCGGCGACTGGCCCCTCATGTCTGACGAGCCGTCGGCGTGACTTCCCCCTGGCCACCAGAATCAGCGGCGACGTCCCCAGCGCATGTGACGCAGCAGCAACGCCAGCACGAGCACTGCCGCGAATGCGCCATAGCCATACAGCGCGGGCAGCACCTGCCGCCAGATGCCGCCACTCGCGCGCCCGAATTCATCCGTCGTGGGCAGCTTGACCATGTCGAAACCGATCGATGCGAACAGCACCGCCGCGATCACCGCCAGCAGCAAGGCCACCACATCGAAGATGCGTCGGCCCGAAGTTCGCGGCAGGCTTTTTGGATATGCCCAGTAGGCCCAGCACAGAATCAACAGCCACGGTGCCAGCAGCAGGATGGCAAGGTAACGCATCGATCAATCACTCCTTCGGCTTGAGTCGCTGCGCATCAATCCTGCGCAGCGAGCTGGTCCAGTGCCTCGCGCAATCGCCGCAGGGCTTCATCACGCGACGGCTCATCGCGATAGTCTGGCGTGCTGGCGACATGCGCACCATCCAGTTCCAGGGTCATGCCTTGTGGCTGGATCTGCAGCACGGCGCCGGCCGCACCGAGCGTCTTGAGACGCTTCTGCAGCGCGCCGGCCGCCTTGGGATCGGCGAACGAAATCGACAGCAGCAGCTCCTCGCCTTCCGCGGAGAACAGGCGAAAGCGGAAGTTGCCATCGGCATCGCGGAAACTGGCGAAGCGCGGCATCTTGTCCTGCTTGGATACCGCCTTCGCCTGACCCACGGCCATTGCCGCCGCGCCGGCCGAACGCAGTCCCAGCGCATCGCGCAAGGCGGCGATCTTCGGCGTGGCAATCGCGCGTGCTTTCAGCGCTCCCTGTTGCAGGATCGCCTCGATCGCCAGCGGATCGGCCATGAATGTCTCATAGCGTTCGCGCATCGGGGCCACATCGGTCTCGATGCGTTCGTACAGCGCCTGCTTCGCGTCGCCCCAACCAAGCCCGTCCAGCAGGGCCTGCCGGAATCCCGCGGTCTCGGCCTCGCTGGCAAACGCGCGGAAGATCGTGAACAGCGCCGAGCTGTCCGGATC
>DAIMGD010000334.1:0-2115 GCA_036724165.1 Rhodanobacter sp. | reverse complement strand
CGCGCAGGCCGCGTGCGGCCATCGCCTCGACCTGGCGCAGGATGGCCGCGGCGTCGGCAGCGGGCAGATGGCACAGGTCGATCACCGCCTCCGGCGCGCCCTTGGTTGCCAGCAGGTGCCGTGTGCGCGCATCGCCAGGGAACACACGGGTCATCGCCAGAATGTCCGGCGACAGACCGTACTCGAACTCGGGCGACCACTCGGCATGCACATGCTCGGTGTCGGTGAGCCAGTGCAGCCCGAAGCTCTGGATCGCCTTTTCCATCGGGTCGAACGGATCGGCCGGCGTGGCCAGCATGGCGAACTCGACCAGCTCGTGGAACGGTTCGGGCAGCTCGGTCGAATCTTCGTCGTGCAAGCTGTCGTCGACCAGGCGCAATTCGGCGACCTGCATGCGGTTCTGCGTCAGCGTGCCGGTCTTGTCCACCGCCAGCACCGAGATCGCGCCGAGCGCCTCCACTGCCGGCACGCGCCGGGTCAGCACTTTGTGTTTCGATATCCGCCATGCCCCCAGCGCGAGAAATACCGTGAGGATCACCGGGATTTCCTCGGGCAGGATCGCCATGGTCAGCGCGATGCCGGCGAGCACGCTTTCCAGCAGGGCATGTTTGTCCCACAGCCAGTCCAGCAGTGCGTACGCACTGGCCAGCAGCAAACCGCTGATGGTCAGGTTGCGGATCAGCCGGCGCGAGGCCTGTTGCAACTGGGACACCGGTTCGTCCGTCGCGGCCAGCGCCTGACCGATGGCGCCGACCGCCGTGGCGGCCGCGGTGGCGCAAACCTCGGCGGTGCCCACGCCCTTGGTCACCACGGTGCTGGCAAACAGCAGGTTGCGGTTGTCGCCGGGCAACTTGGTGACCGGCACCGCCTCGCCGGTCAGCAGCGATTCGTTGACATCCAGATGGCCCTCCAGCAGCACCGCATCGGCCGCGATGCGGTCGCCTTCATGCAGCACCAGCAGGTCGCCCAGCACCACGTCGCGACCGGGAATGCGAAGTTCCTGTCCGCCGCGCACCACCAGTGCGCGCGGCGCGGACAGCTCGCGCAACGACTCCAGCGCACGCTGGGTCTTGCGCTCCTGCGCCAGCGTGATGCCGATCACCACGAACACGAACGACAGCAGGAACGACGCCTCGGCCAGATCGCCCAGCGCCAGGTACAAACCGCCGGCGACCAGCAGCATCAGGAACATCGGTTCCAGCAGTACGCCGACGACCATCTTCCACAAGGTCTTGGGCGCGCTGCCCGGCAGCAGGTTGGGACCGTGTGCAGCCAGCCGGCGTGCCGCCTCGGCCGGATCCAGTCCGGTCAGGCTGGCGGACTGGGGCGGTTTCATCGTGCTCATGCGATTTCCCGTGGTGCGCCATCGCTACCCGCGAAAGTGCCGGCAACGGCGCGTCCGGCGACCATCCGGCACGGCGGACTGGTCGCAGCTGCCGCGTCCGTCAACGGCAGACCAGCACGGGGATTTCGCTTTCCAGCAGCACCTTGTGCACCTCGCTGCCCAGCAGCAGCCGGGTGACGCCGCGCCAGCCGTGCGATGCCATCACCAGCAGATCGCAATGCTGCGCGCGTGCGGCGCGGATGATCGCTTCGTGCGGATGATCGTCGTATACGTGCTGGGTGGAACACTCCACTCCTGCCGCCTCGGCCATGCGCCGCACCTCGGCAATGTATTGCTCGGCGTGCGTCGTGGCTTCCTGGGTATAGATGACTTCGGTGGCTGCCAGCATCTCGGCCATGTACGCGATGGTGTGGTACGGCGCCACCACGTGCAGCGCATGCACGCTTGCGCCGCAGGTCTTGGCCAGCTCGATGCCGAGCGTGGCCGCGCGCAGGGAAAGGTCCGAGCCGTCGGTGGGCAGAAGAATGCGCTTGAACATGGTCGAGTCCTCGTCGGGTGCAGCTTCAGCGGCAGGTGTAGCCGCCATCGATGACCAGCTCGCTGCCGGTCATGAACTTCGCCTCGTCCGAGGCGAGGTACACCACGCCCCAGGCAATGTCGTCCGGTTCACCCATGTGGCCGAGCGGATGCAGCGCGCCGACCTCGCGCCGGTGCTGCCGCACGTCGCCGCCCATGGTGGCGAGATGCTGTTCCACCAGCGGTGTCCAGAT
>DAIMGD010000333.1:0-2115 GCA_036724165.1 Rhodanobacter sp. | reverse complement strand
CGTGTTCGCTGCTGAGGTCGAAGTCCGGGATCTTGCCGGACTTCAGCGCACGCACCGCGCGATCCAGCAGCTCGGTGTACAGGCCGAAGCCGATTTCCTGGATCTGGCCGGATTGCTCGTCGCCGAGCAGTTCGCCGGCGCCGCGGATTTCCAGATCGTGTGTGGCCAGGGTGAAGCCGGCGCCGAGTTCTTCCAGCGAGGCGATCGCTTCCAGGCGTTTCTGCGCATCGGCGGTGATCGACTTGCGATCGGGCACGACCAGATACGCGTACGCGCGGTGATGCGAGCGACCGACGCGGCCACGCAGCTGGTGCAACTGGGCCAGGCCGAAACGGTCGGCGCGGTCGATGATGATGGTGTTGGCGGTGGGGATGTCGATGCCGGTTTCGATGATGGTGGTGCATACCAGCACGTTGAAGCGCTGACGGTGGAAGTCCGCCATCACGCCTTCCAGCTCGCGTTCGGGCATCTGGCCGTGGGCGATGCGGATGCGCGCCTCCGGCACCAGTGCTTCCAGTTCGCGCACGGTGCGCTCGATGCTCTGGACTTCGTTATGCAGGAAATACACCTGGCCGCCGCGCGCCAGCTCGCGCTGCAGCGCCTCCCGGATCGTCGCCGGGTCCCATGCCGAAATGAACGTGCGCACGGCGGTGCGATGGGCCGGCGGGGTGGCGATCAGCGACAGATCGCGCAGGCCGGCCATCGCCATGTTGAGCGTGCGCGGGATCGGCGTGGCGGTCATCGTCAGCAGGTCGACTTCGGCACGCAGCTTCTTCAGCTGCTCCTTCTGGCGCACGCCGAAGCGCTGTTCTTCGTCGACGATGACCAGCCCGAGATTCTTGAACTTGATGTCCGGCATCAGCAGTTTGTGCGTGCCGACGATGACGTCGATCTGGCCGTCGGCGAGACGCTTGAGCGCCTCGTTCACTTCCTTGCCCGAACGGAAACGCGACAGCACGTCGACGCGTACCGGCCAGTCGGCGAAGCGGTCGGCGAAGTTGCGGTAGTGCTGCTGGGCGAGCAGGGTGGTCGGCACCAGCACCGCGACCTGCTTGCCGGCGGTGGCGGTGGCGAACGCGGCGCGCAGGGCGACCTCGGTCTTGCCGAAGCCGACGTCGCCGCAGATCACCCGGTCCATCGCGCGCGGCGCTGCCAGGTCGTTGAGCACGGCCTCGATCGCGCTTTCCTGATCGGGGGTTTCCTCGAACGGGAAGGTGCTGCCGAACTCTTCCACCAGCTGGCGGTCGATCGGCATCGATTCGCCGCCGCGGGCTTCGCGTTGCGCGTAGATCGCCAGCAGTTCGGCGGCAACATCGCGCACCTTCTCGGCGGCCTTCCTGCGCGCGCGTTCCCACGCATCGCCGCCGAGCGAATGCAGTGGCGCCAGTTCCGGTGCGGTGCCGGAGTAGCGGCTGACCAGACCGAGCTGCGCCACCGGCACGTACAGCTTGTCGCCCTTGGCGTATTCGATGGTGAGGAACTCGCCATCCATGCCGCCGACGTCCATCGAGAGCAGGCCCTGGTAGCGGCCGACGCCGTGGTCGACGTGCACGATCGGCGCACCGAGGGTGAGCTCGGTGAGATCGCGGATGATCGCTTCCGGATCGCGCGCGGTGCCGCGGCGGCGCTTGCGGTCGCGCTCGCTGCGCACACGCTCGCCATACAGCTCGCGCTCGGTGAGCACGGTGATCGCCGGTTTGCTGAGCGCGAAGCCTTGTTCCAGGCTGGCGATGGTGATGGCGAAGCGCGTAGATGCCTCGGTGGGAGCGGCTTCAGCCGCGATGCCTCCGGAGCCTGCAGGCAAGGGCATAGCGACTGAAGTCGCTCCCACAGGGCCTTGCGGTGGCAGGAATGCCTGCCAGCTCTCCACGTTCTGCGGCTTCAATCCCGCCGCCGCCAGCGTCTCGATCAGCGCCTCGCGTCGTCCGGCCGAATCGGCGGCGATCAGCACGCAGCCCGGATAGCTGGACAGGAAATGCCGCAGCGAGGTGCCCGGTTCCTCGCCCTTGCGATTGAGCGGCAGTTCGGGCGCCGGCTGCGTGCCGACAGCAATCGCGTGCTCGTGGCCGGCGTCGACCACTTCCACGCGCAGCCGCTTGTTGAGCTGCTCGCGCA
>DAIMGD010000332.1:0-2119 GCA_036724165.1 Rhodanobacter sp. | reverse complement strand
TGATCATGGGCCAGCGCACGTTCGGCAAGGGCGTGGTGCAGACCGTGCTGCCGCTGGACGCCGACCATGCGGTGAAGATCACCACCGCGCGCTACTACACGCCGAACGGCACCTCGATCCAGGCCCAGGGCATCAGGCCGGACATCGCCTTGGCCGATCTCACCGTGAACAAGTCCGACAGCGGCCCGTCGCTGATCAGTTCCGAAGCCGACCTGCCGAATCATCTGGCCAATGAAAATATCAAGCCGGGCACCGACATCAACGACGACGGCAGTGCCGCCGATGCCACACTGGCGACCGGCGACTATGCATTGTCGCAGGCGTTGAATGTGCTCAAGGGCATGGCCCTCGGTCACGCCAGCGCGGAACGCCACTGAGCTGATCCACTGGTCCAGTGGGCCCCGGTCGATCGTTGGCGATCGCCGGCTAGCGCTCGCGGGTGCTGGCGGACTCCCCGGCGTGAGCCAGCCGCTCCACCGACCAGCCGCCGCCCAGCGCACGGATCAGCTGCACGCTGGCGCGCAGCTGCTGGGTATCCAGATCGAGCAGGCTGCGCTGCGCGTCGAGTGCGGCGGTCTGCGCCTGCACCACGTCGAGATAGCCGACCGCGCCCTGCTTGTAGCGGTCCATCGCCAGATCCACCGAATGCTGCGCGGCATCGGCGGCATCCTTCTGGTCGGTCAGCGCCACGCCGACATGATCGAGCTGGGCCAGATTGTCCTCGACCTGCGCGAACGCATTCAGCACCACGCCGCGATAGCGCGCACCGGCTTCGTCGGTCGCGGCTTTCGCGGCCTCGACGCCGGCCTTGCGGCGACCGCCATCGAAGATCGCCTCGAACAGGCTCGGACCGATCGCCCAGAAGTGATTCGGTGCAGCCAGCAGGCCGGCATAGGCGGCGCTCTGGAAACCGCCCTGCGCACTCAGCGTGAGCGAGGGGAAATACGCCGCGCGCGCCACCCCGATGCGCGCATTGGCGGCGGCCACGCGACGCTCGGCCGCCGCGATGTCGGGGCGCCGCTGCAACAGGACCGAAGGCACACTGCCGGGCACCTGCGGCAGGTTGATCGTGGCCGTCTGCGCCGCCAGCGTGAACTGATCGGCAGAGTCGCCTACCAGCACGGCGATCGCATCCTGCAGCAGCGCGCGCTGGGCCAGCGCCTGCGACCATTGTGATTTCGCCGAGGACAGCTGGGTCTGCGCGCGCGCCACATCCAGGCCCGACACGATGCCGCCGGCGTGCAGGTCACGGGTGAGCTGCAGGGCCTTGCTGAAGGCGTCGATGCTCTGTTGCAGCAGCGCGAGCTGCTGGTCGATGCCGCGCAACTGGACATAGCTGTCGGCCAGTTGCGCCTGCAGGCTCAGCTGCGCCGAGGCGAGATCGGCGGCGGCGGCCAGCGTGTCGTCCCTGCCGGCTTCCACCGTGTTGCGCACGCGGCCCCACAGGTCGAGCTCGTAGTCGACTTCGGCGCCGGCGGTGAACGAGTTGTACTCCGTCGGCGACGTCGCGCCGCGCAACGGCTTGGTATCGGACTGGCGATCGCGCTGCCCGTTGACGTTCGCGCTGACCTGCGGAAACAGGCTCGAGCGCGCCTGCAGGTTGAACGCCTGCGCCTGCCGGTAATGCGCCAGCGCGGCGGCCAGGTCGGCATTGCTGGCGAGCAGGCGCTGTTGCAGATGATCGAGCACGTCGTCGTGGTACAGCTGCCACCAGCGGTCGCGCGGCAATTGATCGGACGGCTGCGCGGGCTGCCACGGGCCGGTGTCCTGATAGGCCGCCGCGACGGGTACGGCCGGCACCTGGTAGGCAGGCGCCAGCGAGCAGCCGGCCAGCGCCGCGCCGAGGAGCAGAAACAGCAGATGCTCAGGCTTTCGCATGCGGCCTGGCCGAGTCGGAGGAGGTGGCGATCTGCACATGGTCGCCATCGGCAAGGCCATCGGGCGGGCTGTCGATCACCTTGTCGCCGGCGCGCAGGCCGGAGCCGATTTCCACGCTCTTGCCATAGTCGCGCGCGATGGTGACCTGCCTGAAGGCGACCTTGTCGCCCGCGCCCACCGTCGCCAGCCGGATGCCGCTGGCATCGAACACCAGCGCGCTGGCCGGCACGCTCAACGCGGC
>DAIMGD010000331.1:0-2137 GCA_036724165.1 Rhodanobacter sp. | reverse complement strand
CAACGGCAGCGTCGACGAGGTCACCGCGATATACAGGATCGGCGCATCGGCCGGATTCACCTTGCGGAACGTCGGTGGCGTCGGCATCTGCGTCGGCAGCTGGCGCTGCGCCGCCGAGATGGCCGCCTGCACGTCTTGCGCCGCGCCGTCGATGCTGCGATCCAGTTCGAACGTCAGCGTGATCGAGGTGGAGCCCAGCGCACTGGTCGAGCTCATCTGGCTGATGCCCGCGATGGTCGACAACTGCGCCTCCAGCGGGGTGGCCACGGCCGACGCCATGGTCTGCGGCGAGGCACCGGGCAAACTGGCCGAAATGCTGATGGTCGGAAAGTCGACGTTCGGCAATTCATTGACCGGCAACTGCGGGTAACCGACGATGCCGAACACCAGCAGCGACGCCATCAGCAGCGTGGTCATCACCGGTCGGCGGATGCAGAGTTCCGGCAGATTCATGCGCAGGCCTCAGTTCGCGCTGACGCGCGCGTGGCTGCCATCGACCAGCAACATCTGGCCGTCGACGACCACCTGCTCGCCGGCCGCCAGTCCCTTGTCGATCACCGTGCGATCGGCGGTACTGGTACCGGTGGTGACCGGGCGCTGCTCGATCGTGCCATCCGGCTTGAGCACGAACACGAAGCTGCCGGTACTCGAATTCTGTATCGCGACGACCGGTACCGACACCGCATTGGCGATGCGCGTCGTCGGCAGTGTCACGTTGACGAACTGGCCGGGAGTCAGCCGGTCGTCGGCGTTGTCGAAGCGCGCCTTGAGGGTGATCGTGCTGGTGGTGGCGTCGACCGCGTTGTTGATGAATTCCAGCGTGCCGCTGATCGGCTTGCCACTGTCGCCATCCAGTTGCGCCTGCACGGTCACCGCGCCACGCGCCTGCGCCTGCCGCACGGCAGGCAGGCTGTCCTGCGGCAGCGCGAACATCACCCACACCGGCTCGATCTGGTTGAGCACCACGATGCCGGTGGTGTTGGCCGTGATCGCCGCGCCGGGATACACCAGCGGTGCACCGAGCACGCCGTCGGACGGCGCGGTGATCCGCGTGAAGCTGAGCTGGGTCTGCGCGAATTCCTGCGCCGCGCGATCGGACTGCAACGCCGCCGCGGCAACGCCGAGATTGGCCTTGTAGGTATCGATGTCGGTCCGTGCGACATAGCCCTTGGCAAGCAGCGGGGCATAGCGCGCCAGATCGGCCCTGGCCTTGACCAGGTTGGCCTGGTCGCGCGCGACAACGCCGATCGCCTGATCGAGCTGTGCCCGCAGCGGACGCGGATCGATCTGCGCGATCAGATCACCCTTGTGCACGTGCGCACCGGGCACGAACGCCAGCGACTTGATCTGGCCATCCACCAGCGAACTCACCGTGACGGTCGACCAAGCCTCGACGCTGCCCACCTGCTTGAGCGAGAGATCGACATCACCGCGGGTTGCCACGGCCACCTTCACCGGGACGACGGCAGGCGCCGCCACCGGCTTGTGGCCGGCCGCGCGATGATGTCCGTACCAGAAAACCAGCAAGGCGACCAAGCCCAGCACAGCAACGATCAGCAAAAGTTTTTTCAGGGACATGCGTCTGGTACTCGCCGTTCCGTTGCGCATCGCCTGCGGCAACATCACGCGCTTGGTGAATCGAAATGGCACGGCCATCAGCCGTGGCATACGGCAGGCCAAACAGTCTCAAACGCAGCAGCAGCGTTCCGGTTTACCTGCCACGACATGGGACTGCACTATGCCGCACCAGGACATCGGCGGAACCGCGACCCATGGCACTGGCCGATCGCGATTCCTGCGCTTATGGCACGACATCCAGCGCCGGCTGCTCCAGCGCCAGCAGGTTGTCCTTGATCCGGTTGATCACCGCCAGCGCCTGCTGCAGCTCGTCATGGTCGATGCCGCGGGTGGCATCCTTGCGCAGGTCGCGCGCAATCAGCTCCATGTCGTCGATGATCACACGCGCCTGCTCGGTGGTATGCAGCCGCCATGCGCGACGATCCCTGGGGTCGGGCCGACGCTCGACAAAGCCGGCGGCCTGCAGCCGATCGATCACCCGGCCCACCGCGATCGGTTCCATTTCCAGAAATTCGGCCAGCTCGGTTTGCCGCAGGCCTTCGCGGTGGTACAACACCTT
>DAIMGD010000330.1:0-2158 GCA_036724165.1 Rhodanobacter sp. | reverse complement strand
CTGCTGGAAAAATCCGGCCCTGCCGAATGGCGCCGGCCTGATCCGAAGAACCTGCTGGTCATGCAGCTGGCCACCGGCCGCGTGCTGATCGAACTGGCTCCCGACTTCACCCCGTTGCATGCCGCCAACATCCGCACGCTGGCACGCCAGCATTATTTCGACGGGCTGGCGATCACGCGGGTGCAGGACAACTTCGTCACGCAATGGGGCGACCCGGAAAGCGACGATAACGGCGACAAGACCCGGCTGCGCTCCCTGGGCAAGGCCAGCAGCATGTTGCCGCCGGAATTCACGCGCCCGCTCGATCCGGCATTGCCGTGGACGAGATTGCCGGATGGCGATGTCTACGCGCCCGAGGTCGGTTTTTCCGAAGGCTTTCCGGTGGCGCATGATCCGGCCAGCGGACAGGAATGGCTGACCCACTGCTACGGCATGGTGGGCGTCGGCCGCGACAACAGCCCCGAAACGGGCAGCGGCAGCGAACTCTATGCGGTGATCGGCCAGGCGCCGCGCCGGCTGGATCGCAATCTGGCCGTGGTGGGGCGCGTGCTGGAGGGCATGCCACTAATTGTCCGGCTTGCCGCGTGGCCCCGCGCCGATGGGCGTCTATACCCAGCCGGCGCAACGCACCCTGATCCGGTCGGTGCGACTGGCGGCCGAGTTGCCAGCCGCCCAGCGTCCGGCAATCCAGGTGCTGCGCACCGACAGCCCGACCTTCGCCGCGTTGATTGAAGCAAAGCGCAACCGCCACGATGCGTTCTATGCCGTTCCGGCTGGCAAGGTCGAGCTGTGCGACATCGACGTGCCGGTGCGCGAACCGGCAACGACCGCGAGTCCGGTGCATTGATGCCCACCCTGCTGACTTGGTGAACATCCTGTTCAGCCGCCACGGTTACCTTGGTGGCTGAACAGCTTAATTCTGGATTTGCCACATGCCATTCAACGACACCCTGGTCTTTCTGCGTGCATGGTTGCGCGATCCACGCGGTATCGGCGCGGTGACACCCTCGGGAGCCGCGCTTGCCCGCCTGATGACTGCCCACGTCAGCCAGCTTGACGGACCGGTGATCGAACTCGGCCCGGGGACCGGCGCGCTGACCCGCGCCCTGCTGGCGCGTGGCGTTCCCCCGCACCGGCTGGCGCTGATCGAAGCGGATCCGCACTTTGCCGATGCCCTGGCCCTGCGCTATCCGAAGGCCACCATCCTGCGCATGGACGCCGCGCAGCTGGGACATACGGCATCACTGTTCGGCGATGAACGCGCCTGCGCCGTGGTCAGCGGCCTGCCGCTGCTGTCGATGCCGGCAGCACAGGTCGCGGCGATCGTGCAGGGCGTGTTCGAGCGCCAGCTGCGCCCCGACGGCATGTTCTACCAGTTCACGTACGGTCCGCGCTGCCCGCTGCCGGCGGCCCTGCTCAAGCGGCTGAATCTGCAGGCCCGGCGTGTCGGCAGCGCGCTGCTCAACCTGCCGCCGGCGGCGGTCTACTGCATCAGCCAGCGAGTGGATGTCCAGGTCGCCGCCTGACCACGATCAGCGCCGAGCGAACCAGCGATACCAGCAACCTGCAGCTCGAACACATGCTCCGGCCGCCAGGTTCCTGAAGCCGGAATGTCGCATGACATGCCGTGCAACCGACGTGAATGGAACCTGCGTCTGACGCTCCATCACGACATAAATTTTTCATGCCATGCTTTATGACTGGCACTCATGACCGCGAGCTGCGGTGGATGCCGGGAGCAACAAGATGAAACGCAGCCGTAAAGTGCTGAGCTGGATCGCAGGCGTGCTGCTGGTGATGGTCGCGGTGCTGGTCATCGTGATCACCACGTTCGACTGGAACCGGATCAAGCCGTTCATCAGCGACAAGGTGAGCCAGGCGATCGGGCGGCCATTCGCGATCAATGGCGATCTCAGCGTGGACTGGCAGCGTGACCGTTCGGAAGGCTGGTGGCATTCGCTGGTGCCGTGGCCGGAATTCACCGCCCGCCAGGTCAGCATCGGCAATCCGGATTGGGCATCGCAGCCGCAGTTCGCCCAGCTCGATGCGCTGCGCTTCCGCTTGTCACCGCTGGCGCTGCTGGCGCATCGCATCGTGGTGCCGTCGCTGCAGCTGGTTCACCCGACGATCGACCTGGAGCGCGACAAGCAGGCGCGCG
>DAIMGD010000329.1:0-2184 GCA_036724165.1 Rhodanobacter sp. | reverse complement strand
CGGCAGGCCGGCCTCGGCGGCGATTTCGCCTAGTTGCAGCGCGGTCATCGGCGAACCATGCGATATGTACAGACTGGGCAGGGTGGTCATGTCGGCTTTGCTCCATGCGGATGCATTCCATCATGGTGAGGGCATGCCCGATGGATTGCAGCGCTGCCGGCGGAAACGATGCGTTGCCGCCGGCGCACGATCGCCCGCGGATCACTTGAGCGTCGGCAGGCCCAGACCGAAGCGCAGCGGATCGAGCAGCACGCCGTAGCGCACCGCCCGCGCGGTGTCGCGTTGCAGCGGTTGCCGCACCTGCGCCGCGCTGGCCGTGCGCACGCTGCGGGTTGTCCGGTGGTAGTCCAGGCAGGCCGGGTCGAACGGCAGCCCGCAGAACGCCAGCAAGGCGCGGATCTCGGCTGGCGGATCGGCCAGCAGCGCTTCGTAACGCTGGATGCGGATGCGCTGCGGCTCGGCGGCCTGCCACACTGCCATCACCCGCTCGTAGTCGCGGATATAGGCGGCAATGTCGGTCAGCGTGCAGGCGAAATGCGGCAGCCGGTAGAACTGTTGCTTGTAGCAGGACCAGCCAGCCTCCAGCGCATCGCGCCGCGCGTCGACGATGCGCGCGCCGGGCAGCATCGCGCGCAGCACGCCACTGAGCAGCCAGTTGGACGGCAGCTTGTCGGTATGCCGGGACGTGCGGCTGCGCCAGCGTGCGGTGAGTTCCAGGTAGCGCCGGCCCAGTCGCCACCAGTCCTCGGCCGTCGCCACACCGGACCATTGCAGCAACGGCTGGCGGCGGCGTGCCGATTCCTCGCTGAGCACCTGTTCCAGATCCGGCAGCTCACTGGCTCCTTCGACGTCGGGGTGGGCGGCGAGGATCTGCTCGAACAAGGTGGAGCCGGAGCGCGGCAGCCCGACGATGAAGATCACCTCGTGGCCGAGTGTGGCATCCGACGGTGCCGGCAGTCTGGCCGAGGCGATGCGCATCGCGTCCACGTGCGCATGGAACGCACCGGCGTTCCAGCTGGCGAGCTGGCGCAGTTGCGCATTGGCCGCGTTCAGCGCGGCAAACGCCGGCGCGTAATGGCCCTGATCCTCGCACACCTTGCCCAGTGCAAAGCCCATCGCGATCCGCTCGGCTGGGCTGATGTCGGTACGGAGCAGCGACAGCGTCAACTGCTTGCGATCCGCATCGGACAACGGCCGCGTCTTCATGTTCGCCAGCCCGCGCCAGGCATCGCCGCACGCCGGGTGCAGCAGCAGCGCCGCGCGATAACGCGCGTCGGCATCGTCGAAACGGCCCGCATGCACCAGCGCATCGCCGAGCAGGATCAGCGCAGGCAGGAACTCAGGCGCCAGCGCATGGGCCCGCTCCAGCGCGTCGATCGCCGCGCCGGTATCACCGTGCAGCTGCAGGTTGCGGCCGAGGTTGAACCACGGCATCGGTGCATCCGGTGCCAGCGCACAGGCCTGTCGCCAGCTGGCGAACGCCGCATCCAGTTCGCCGGCTGCCTGCTGCACGTTGCCGAGGTCCGAATGTGCCAGCGCATAGTCCGGCCATTGCGCAATGACCCGTCGCAGCAGCGCCTGCGCCTCGGCATGGCGCTGCGCACGGGTATGCAGGATGCCGTAGAGGCGCAACGCCTCGGGGTGTTCCGGTGTCATGCCGAGGACGACGTCCAGCGCCTGTCGCGCGATGTCTTCGGCACCGTCGCGGATGGCGTGCGCTGCCACCTGCAATGGCTGCACGGCCGCCGGTGCGAGACCAGCCAGACATGGCTCGGCGCGGTTGGACGGACGCTGTTCGACGGTGGGACGGGGCATGCGGCGGTTTCGCGGCGGCGATCCGGTCGATGTTACGTCGTCGCGACGCTGTTTATCGAGCGGTAGGCCAGCTGCCGGCCGCATCGGCATCAATCGCTGCGACGATATGATCACGCCGCCGGCCTGCGGCGAACGGCGTGATCCACAGCTGCTACTTGCGATGCGGCGGCTTGCCACCGCCGGGTCGTGGCTTGAATCCGCCGGGTTTCTTGAAGCCACCGGGCTTGTGCGTCGGGGGCGCGCTGGTACCGGTGTCGGTGCCGTCCCACTCGTGGATGCGCAACTGCTGCTGCACCACCCACACTTTCTTGAGGTGCTCGAACACTTCTGCCGGCATGCCGTCGGGCAGGTCGATCAGGCTGTAGTGGT
>DAIMGD010000328.1:0-2184 GCA_036724165.1 Rhodanobacter sp. | reverse complement strand
AGCTGTTCAAGGTGCGCCAGTGCGAGGACAGCTATTTCCGCAACCGCTCGCGGCCGTGCCTGCAGCACCAGATCGGCCGTTGCACCGCGCCGTGCGTGCAGCTGATCGGCGTGGAGGATTACCGCAGCGATGTACGCCACGCCGAAATGTTCCTCGATGGACGCAGCAACGCCGTGATCGACGAGCTGGCCGAGGCGATGGAACGCGCCAGCCAGTCGCTGCAGTTCGAGCGCGCGGCGACCCTGCGTGATCAGGTCGCTACCCTGCGCCAGCTGCAGGCACAACATCATGTGCAGGGTGCCAGCGCCGACATGGATGTGATCGCCTGCCGCATCGAATCGGGCACGGCCTGCATCAGCGTGCTGTTTTTCCGCAACGGCATCAGCCTGGGCACGCGCGATTTCTTTCCGCGCCTGCCGCTGGATGCCGAATCCGGCGATGTGCTGGCGCAATTCATTGCGCAGTACTACCTGGATCGACCGGTGCCGCGCGAACTGATCCTCGGCGAACCGATCGCCGACCAGCATATGCTGGCGGAGTTGCTGGCGCAGCAATCCGGTCATGCGGTGGAACTGAAATCGAGCGTGCGTGGCGATCGCGCGCAATTCCTGCAGATGGCCGAGCGCAATGCGCAGGCCTCGCTGACCGCGCGCCTGGCCAGCCGGCAGACCCTGCGCGCGCGCTTCGACGACCTGCAGAAGATTCTGCAGCTGGCCGAACCGCCGCGCCGTATCGAGTGTTTCGACATCAGCCATACCATGGGCGAGGCGACCGTGGCCTCGTGCGTGGTGTTCGGTCCGGAAGGGCCGGAGAAATCGCACTACCGGCGTTTCAATATCGCCGGCATCACTCCTGGCGACGATTACGCGGCGATGCATCAGGCGCTGACCCGGCGCTTTCGCAAAGTGGCCGAAGGCGAAGGTGCGCGTCCGGATGTCTTGCTGATCGATGGCGGCAGCGGCCAGGTGGCGCAGGCGCTGGACGTGTTGAAGGAACTCGGCATCACCGGCATCGAAGTGGTTGGCGTGGCAAAGGGACCGGGACGGCGCGCGGGCGAGGAAGTCCTCGTGTTGGCGCGGCTGGAAGCGGGAAATCCCGACCGCGAGCTGCATCCGGGTTCGTCCTCGCCGGCACTGCATCTGGTCGCGGCCGTGCGGGACGAGGCACATCGCTTCGCGATCAGCGGCCATCGCAAGCGGCGTGAGAAGGCACGCGAACGCAGTGTGCTGGAAGACGTGCCAGGCATCGGCGCGCGACGACGTTCGGCCCTGCTCAAGGCATTTGGTGGCCTGGCAGGCGTGGAGAGCGCCGGCGTCGAGGAGCTGATGCAGGTCAAGGGCATCGATCGTGGCCTGGCGCAGCGCATCTATGCCAGCCTGCATGGCTGAACAACTGCGACGGCGCTCACTCGGCGGCACCGCATCGGCATGCGACACTGTGGCAAATTCCTGGAACGAATCATGCGTATCAACCTGCCAACCTGGCTGACCTTGTTTCGTGTCGGCTTGCTGCCAGTGATGGTGGCGGTGTTCTATCTGCCTTTCCCCGGGCACAACATCACCGCCGCGATCGTGTTCGTGCTGGCGGCATTCACCGACTGGCTGGATGGTTATCTGGCACGGCGGATGAACCTGACCTCGGCGTTTGGTGCGTTTCTTGACCCGGTCGCCGACAAGCTGATGGTTGCGGTCACGCTGTTCCTGCTGGTGGAGTCGCATCACAGCAATGGCTGGTCGGGCGTGGTGATGGCGGTGACCGCCGCGGTCATCGTCGGGCGCGAGATCAGTGTTTCCGCCTTGCGCGAATGGATGGCCGAAATCGGCATGAGCGCCACCGTCAAGGTTGCCCTCGTCGGCAAGCTCAAGACCGTCATGCAGATGGTCGCCTTGGTGGTGCTGATCGTGCAACACGAGAAGGAAGCCACGGCTCTTCGCCTCTACCATATCGGCGAGGGCCTGCTGGTGATCGCTGGCATCCTCACGATCTGGTCCGGCCTGTACTATCTGCGTGCAGCATGGCCGATCCTCCGCGGTGACGCGCCGGAGCAGCATCTCGGGAATCGTGAGTGATGCGCGGTCATCGCGATTCGGGCTTGACGATCCGTATCCACGTATTAGAATGCGCGGCTGCAATGCGGGAATAGCTCAGTTGGTAGAGCACGACCTTGCCAAGGTCGGGGTCGCG
>DAIMGD010000327.1:0-2189 GCA_036724165.1 Rhodanobacter sp. | reverse complement strand
CCGCAATGGACACCGCAGATCCTCGACATCCTCAAGGACAAACATGTGCCGGCGACGTTCTTCATCATCGGCGAGAACGCCGAGATGTCGCCGAAGCTGGTGCAGCGCGAAGTCAGCGAAGGCCATGACGTCGGCAACCACACCTTCACCCACCCCAATCTCGGCGAGAGTCCGCCGGGCATCGTGGCGCTGGAACTCAATGCCACCCAGCGCCTGTTCGAGGCGCTCACCGGCCGTTCGCTGCGATTGTTCCGCGCGCCCTACTTCGGCGACGCCGAGCCCACCACCGCCGATGAACTGGTGCCGATCCAGATCGCGCAGAAGATGGGCTACATCTCGGTCGGCCTGCATATCGATCCGAACGACTGGCAGCGTCCGCCGGCGCAGCAGATCGTCAGCAGCGTGCTGAGCCAGATCGATACCACCAACCCGGATCGCAAGGGCCAGGTGGTGTTGCTGCACGACGGTGGCGGCGAACGCTCGCAGACCGTCGCCGCATTGCCGGGGATCATCGATGGCTTGCGCGCGCAGGGCTACGACTTTGTCACCGTGTCGACGCTGGCCGGCCTGACCCGCGACCAGACCATGCCGCCGCTGCCACCGGGCTCGATCTCGCGCTGGGCCGACCGCTCGGTCTTCCTCACCCTGGGCGCGTTCGGCCATCTGTTGCGCTGGCTGCTGATTGTCGCCATCACCCTGGGGGTGGCGCGGTTGCTGCTGCTCGGCGGGCTCGCGCTGATCAACCGCGCGCGCGAGCGTCGCCGCGTGCTGCCCGTGCTCGGCGACGATCCGCCGCTGGTCTCGGTGCTGATCCCCGCCTACAACGAGGCAAAGGTGATCGCCAGTTCGATCCGCCACATCCTCGGCAGCCGCTATCGCAATCTCGAAGTCATCGTCGTCGATGACGGCTCCATCGACGCCACCTCGGCGGTGGTCAGCGAGCACTATGCGAACGAGCCGCGGGTGCGGCTGATCACCATCCCCAACGGTGGCAAGGCGCATGCGGTCAACACCGCGCTGCACGAGTCGAACGGCAGCGTGGTCGTCGCGCTGGATGCCGATACCCAGTTCGAGCCCAACACCATCCCGCGGCTGGTGCGCTGGTTCATCGATCCGAAAGTCGGCGCGGTGGCCGGCAACGCCAAGGTCGGCAACCGGATCAACCTGATCACCCTGTGGCAGGCGCTGGAATACATCACCGCGCAGAACCTGGAGCGCCGCGCGCTGGCCGCGCTGGGCGCGATCACCGTGGTGCCCGGTGCCGTGGGCGCATGGCGGCGCGAGGTACTGGAACAGCTCGGCGGCTTCCCGGCCGACACCCTGGCCGAGGATCAGGACCTCACCATCGCCGTGCAGAAAGCCGGCTACCACACCCTGTTCGACAGCGAGGCAATCGCCTGGACCGAGGCGCCAGACACCGCGCGTGGCCTTGCCCGCCAGCGTTTCCGCTGGGCCTATGGCACCCTGCAATGCCTGTGGAAACATCACGACGCCACCTTCCGCCCGCGCTACGGCGCGCTCGGCATGATCGCGCTGCCGCAGGTGTGGCTGTTCCAGATCGTCTTCTCGGTGGTCTCGCCGCTGGTCGATCTGGTGCTGGTGTGGCAGATCATCGCCACCAGCCTCGACTACCTGCAGCACCGCGGCCAGTTCAACGACGAGAACCTGATCAAGATGCTGATCTTCTACGCCGCCTTCATGGCGGTGGACCTCACCGCGGCGGCGCTCGCCTTCGCGATGGAGAAAAAGGAAAAGTGGAGCCTGCTGTGGTGGCTGGTGCTGCAGCGTTTCGGCTACCGCCAGCTGATGTACTACGTGGTGGTCCGCTCCGTCTGGACGGCTATCCGCGGGCCGTCGGTAGGCTGGGGCAAGCAGGATCGCAAGGCGACCGTGAATACCAGTGGCGAATCGAAATCCTGAGTGGCAGCTTGACTCTCAGTTCGCCAGCGGCTCGGTCAGCACGGGCCGACGCACGCTCAACGCGGTACCCGCCGCCGCCACGATGATCGTCACGATGGCCAGCCATTGCAGCAGGCTGAGCCGTTCGCCCAGCAATGCCACACCAGCCACCGCCGCGATGGCCGGCTCCAGGCTCAGCAAAGTGCTGAACGTGCGCGCCGGCAAGCGGGTCAGCGCGATCATCTCCAGCGAATACGGCAGCGCCGAGCTGAGCACCGCCACGCCCAGCG
>DAIMGD010000326.1:0-2192 GCA_036724165.1 Rhodanobacter sp. | reverse complement strand
AGATCACCTGCTCCTCGATGAACTGCGCGTCCTCGTTGTCCGGGAAGATCAGCGGGTTGTCGGTGACTGAATTCAGTTCGATGTCGATCACGCGACACGCCTGCGCCCACGCATCGCGCACCGCGCCGTGCACCTGCGGCATGCAACGCAGGCTGTACGCATCCTGCGGCTGGTGTTTCTTGCCGCCCTTGAACGGAAGGAAACGGCTGTAGAACGCCTCACGCCCGTGCCGCTGGTTGGCCGGCACCCAGTCCCAACCGATGTCGAAGCTGAGTGCCTGATCGTCCGGCTCGCTCCACGCCTCGGCGCTCCACGACTTGAAGCGCGGCACCAGGTGATACGGAATATCCATCAACGTGGAACCGGCCAGCAGTTCGCGCACGTGCGCCGCGGTTTCCACCTGGCCCGGATGCGGGCGCAGCGCATGCACTTCCGGACGCAACGCGCCACTGCGCCCGGCGAAGGCATCCAGCGTCATCGATGCGGCCAGGTCGGCGGTGTCCAGCAACTGCTCCAGCGTATCCAGTGCCAGCGCCGCGGTGGCCAGCATCTGCGCGGTGCCGTTGTTGAGCGCCAGCCCTTCCTTGAACGACAGCCGGATCGGCGTGAGGCCGGCACGCGTCAGTGCTTGCGCACCGGAAACACGCTCGCCCTGATAAAACGCCTCGCCACCGCCGAGCAGCACGATCGCCAGATGCGACAGCGGCGCCAGATCGCCACTGGCGCCGACCGAGCCTTTCTCCGGCACCACCGGCACCACGCCGGCGTTGAGCATCGCAGTCAGCGCCTCCAGCGTGCTGACCCGGATACCGGAATGACCGCGCATCAGCGTGTTGATGCGGATCAGCAGCATCGCCCGCACCACGTCCTCGCCGAACGGTTTGCCGACGCATACCGCGTGCGTGATGATCAGGTTGTGCTGCAATTCCTCCAGCAACGTGCCTTCTGCCTTGCGCGAACTGCTGCCGGGAAGTTCGTCGCGCAGGCGATGCGCGCCGAGCAGCTTGTCGGCATTGCTGCCGAAGCCGGTGGTGACGCCATAGGTCGGTTCGCCACAGCTGACTTTCTCGGCGAGAAAATCCGCCGCGCGCTGCACGCGCTTGAGCTGCGTCTGATCCAGCGCCACCGACGCGCGCAGCCTTGCTACCGCAACCAGTTGCGCGCGCGTGAGGCTGCTGCCGTCGAGAAGAATGGTTTCGCTCACTAAAGAATGCTCCAGACCAGTTGTGTTCCACACTTGTTGCCGTCATTCCCGCGAAAGCGGGAATCCATCTTCGATGTATAGCCAAGGGTCAAATTGGATTCCCGTTTTCGCGGGAATGACGGCATTCAAGAGCAATTCCGCCTTTACGTCCTCAGCCCGCTTTAACGTCCTCAGCCCATCACCGCGGCCTGCTCCAGCTCCACCCGCAGCGTCTTGATCAGTTCGCTGCGCGCCACCTCGAACTGATCCTCGCGGCGCAGGTCCTTGACCGTCACCACGCCTTTGGCTATCTCGTCTTCGCCCAGCACGATCACGAAGCGGATGCCGGCGCGGTCGGCGTACTTGAACTGCTTGCCGAGCTTGCCGCCTTCCAGCACTACCTCGGTGGCGATACCGGCGCTGCGCAGTTCGTTGGCCACGGCCAGGTAGGCTGGCAGCTGCGCGGCATCCATCTGGGTCACCAGCACATCGACGGTGCTGGTCGCGCTGCTGATCAGGCCGGCATCGCGCAGTTGCCAGTACAGCCGGGTCAGCCCGATCGAGATGCCGACGCCGGGCAGTTGCGACTTCGTGTACTGGCTGGCCAGATTCTCGTAGCGGCCGCCGGAGCAGATCGAACCGATCTGCGGATGATCGTTCAGCGTGGTCTCGTAGACGGTGCCGGTGTAGTAGTCGAGGCCGCGGGCGATCGACAGGTTCAGCGCGTAGTGCGTCTCCGGCACGCCGAACGCATGGATCAGGCCCAGCACTTCCTTCAACTCGTTGCGACCCTGCTCCATCGCCTCGGGGCCAGCGCCCAGCGCATCGAGCTTGTCGCAAGCATCCTGCAGCGAGGTCGAACGCACCTGCACGAACGCGAGGATCTTCTGCGCCACCTCGGCGCTCAGGCCGAACGTCTCGCCGGTCAGCGTATCGCGCACGTAATCGGCGCCGCGCTTGTCCAGCTTGTCCACCTCGCGCAGCACCAGCATCTGCTGCTCGCCGTCGA
>DAIMGD010000325.1:0-2209 GCA_036724165.1 Rhodanobacter sp. | reverse complement strand
CACCGGAATTCATGATCGAGCTGTTCAAGCTGGAAGTGCCGGAAGTCGGCCAGGGTCTGGTCGAGATCAAGGGCTGCGCCCGCGATCCGGGCGATCGCGCGAAGATCGCCGTGCTGGCGCACGACAGCCGCACCGACCCGATCGGCGCCTGCATCGGCATGCGCGGTTCGCGCGTGCAGGCGGTCTCCAACGACCTCAACGGCGAGCGTGTCGACATCATCTTATGGCACGAGAACCAGGCGCAGTTCGTCATCAATGCGATGGCGCCGGCCGAAGTGCAGTCGATCATCATGGACGAGGAAAAGCACTCGATGGATATCGCGGTGGCCGAGGACAAGCTGTCCCAGGCGATCGGTCGCGGCGGCCAGAACGTGCGTCTGGCCAGCAAGCTGACCGGCTGGCAGCTCAACGTGATGACCCAGGACCAGGTCACCGCCAAGAGCGAGTCCGAGCAGGAGGCCGCGCGCCAGCTGTTCATGGACAAGCTCGAAGTGGATCAGGAGATCGCGGTCATCCTGGTGCAGGAAGGTTTTTCCAGCGTCGAGGAAATCGCCTATGTGCCCAGCGCCGAGCTGCTGGCGGTGGAGGGCTTTGACGAGGATATCGTCGAGGAACTGCGCGCCCGTGCCCGCGATGCGCTGCTGACCGAGGCACTGGCGGCGGAAGAGGGCGTCGAGGAGCATCAGCCGTCCAAGGAGCTGTTGGCCCTGGATGGCATGGACGAGGCGACGGCGTATGCGCTGGCGGCCCGCGAAGTAAGCACGGTCGACGATCTGGCGGATCTGGCGGTGGATGACCTGATCGATATCGATGGGATGGATGAAGAACGCGCGGCAGCGCTGATCATGGCCGCGCGAGCGCCGATGATCGAGCGGCTGGAGAAAGGCGGCTAACCGCGAACGGCGGTACCCTGGAAGGGTGCCGGGAAAGGCTTGAAACAGCCTTTCACCATGGATGGAGGTGGCGGCGCAGACTATGCCGCACGAAGATGATAAGCGCGGGAACGGCGGAGCAAAGAACACGATGTCGGACGTCACAATCAAACAACTCGCCCAGGTTCTGGGCATGCCGGTCGACAGGCTGCTCACGCAGCTTGGCGAGGCGGGCATGAAATTCTCCGATCAGGAGCAGGTCATCAGCAGCACCGAAAAGGTGAAGTTGCTGGGCTTCTTGCGACGGACCCACGGCAAGACCGAAAGTGCCGCGGAAGTCGACGACAGCGCACCGCGCCAGATCACCCTCAAGCGACGCACCGTCGGTGAACTGAAGGTGGCTACGCCAGGCGCCCGCGGCACGGCAGGTACGGCCAAGACGGTCAACGTCGAAGTGCGTGCCAAGCGCACCTACGTCAAGCGCAGCGTGATTGCCGAGGAAGCCAGCGTCGAGCCCGAGCGCGAGGATGCCGTGCGCAAGCTGCAGGCATCCCAGCAGTTGCAGGAGCAGGAAGCGCAGGATCGCCTCGATGCCGAGCATCGCCGTCAGGAGGAAGCGCAGCAGCGCGCCCTTGATGAGCAGCAACGGCAGCACGAAAAGGACTTGCGCAAGGCCGAGTCCACTACTGCAGCCGAACCGGTGGCGGACAGTCATGCCGAGCCCGAGACAGCAGTGCCGGAACCCGTGGCTCAGTCGCTTCCGCAAGACGCGATCGATGATGCATCGGGATCCGTCCAGCGGATGGATCAGCGCGATCTGGGCATGATCCTGCCGCGCATCCATGAACCGCGCAAACGCGAAAAACTGGTGAAGCCGGTGCCTGCACCGGCGCCCGCGCCCGCAGCCGTGGTGGCGCCGGCAACGCCGGTGGCGCGACCGGTTGCGGCAGCCAGCGGTGCTGCCGCTGCACCGTCAACGGATGCGAACCGCAGCAAGCCCAAGCATCCTCGCGAGCGCAACGAAAGTGTAGGCAGCGGCAAGGAAGAAAGGGACGGCAGCAAGCGCTTTGCTGGCGGCCAGATGCATTTGAGCGAGGCCGATCGGGCCCGACGTTCTTCCAGCAGCAACAAGCGCGGCAAGCCGGGGCGCAGCAGTGGCCGCGAACTGTCGCGTGGCAACAGCAGCAACGCACCGTCCGGCCCGCACGGCTTCTCGCGCCCGACCGCGCCGGTAGTGCGCGAAGTGGTCGTGACCGACTCCAACATCGTGGCCGAGCTCGCACAGAAGATGGCGGTCAAGGGTTCCGAGGTGGTCAAGGCGCTGTTCAAGATGGGCG
>DAIMGD010000324.1:0-2224 GCA_036724165.1 Rhodanobacter sp. | reverse complement strand
CGGAGTTCTTCCGCCCGCAGTTCGTCAGCGACCAGTGGGCCGCCGCGGTACGAGACGCGCTGGCGGCCGCACTGAGCGACGGCGGTGCCGGCTGTAACGCCGGGTCTGCGATAATCGATGCATGTCCGAGCTGCCCGATCCTGCATCGAAGTCGTCGAAGCCGCGTCTGCAGGCGTTGCTCGGGCATGAGTTTTTCGCGCCGCAACAGTGGAAACGCCGCCTCGTGCTGTGGTTCGGCGCGGTGCTGGTGGCGCTGGCCGCGATCCTGTTCGCCAAGGCCAGCAGCTGGGCCTACCAGCTGTTCCTGCGCATCCTCAGCCACGGCTCGTGGATTCCACTGATCCTGACCCCGCTCGTGTTCGGCCTGCTCGCCTGGGTCACCAAAGGGCGGCTGCGTGCCACCCGCGGCAGCGGTATCCCGCAGGTGATCGGCACCCTGCACATCGAGGACGAAGGTTTCCGCGCGCGCATGCTGGCGTTGCCGATTGCGGCGGGCAAGCTGGCCCTGACCCTGATCGCGCTGGCCGTCGGCGCCTCGATCGGTCGCGAGGGGCCGACCGTGCACGTCGGCGCCGGGCTGTTCTATTCGCTTGGCCGGCGTTTCGGCTTCACCGATCCGAAAGCCGCCTCGCGCTTCATCCTCGCTGGCGGCGCCTGCGGCATCGCTGCCGCCTTCAATGCGCCGCTGGCCGGCGTGGTGTTCGCGATCGAGGAACTCGCCGGCACCTTCGAACACCGCTTCAGCGGCCTGCTGCTGACCGCGGTGTTCATCGGCGGCGTGGTCTCTCTCGGCATCATGGGGAACTACGCCTATTTCGGCAGCGTGCAGGCCAATCTTCCGCTGGGTCACGCCTGGCTGGCGGTGCTGGCCACCGGCATCATCTGCGGCCTGCTGGGCGGATTGTTTGCGCGGCTGATCCTGCTCAGCCGGCACGGCCCGCTGGCCTATATCGGTCGACTGCGCGCGCGCGCGCCGGTGCTGTTCGCCACCGGCTGCGGACTCGCGCTGGCACTGATCGGCATGTTTTCCCACAACACGATCTACGGCACCGGTTATGACCAGGCACGCGCGTTCGTGCAGGAAGCAGCCAGCACCCCGGGGCAGAGTTTCGGCATCGCCAAGCTGTTGGCCAATGTGGTGTCGTACTGGGCCGGTATCCCCGGCGGCATCTTCTCGCCGGCACTGGCGGTTGGCGCCGGCCTCGGCCACAACATCGCCTATTTCCTGCCCAGCGTGCCGGCCAGCGCGGTGGTACTGCTGGGCATGAGCGCCTATCTGGCCGGCGTTACCGGCGCGCCACTGACCTCGGCGGTGATCGCGATGGAACTGACCAACAATCAGGACATGGTGATCCCGATCATGGCCGCCTGCCTGCTCGCCCGCGCGGCGGCCTCGCTATTCTGTCCCACGCCGGTGTACAAGGACTTCGCCGAACGCATGGTGCAGGACTTCGAACGGCAACAGGCCGCGCATGCCGAAAGTGCCGAGAAGGCCCGCCTGGAAGGCGAGGCCTTGCAGCACGCAGGCAATACCAGCGCCTTCGACGAGTCCGTCGCACCCATCGACGACGAACTGGGTGACGACCCATCCCGCAAGACCTGAACGCAGTCACGGAGTCACCGCAACCATGAGCGAGTCGCGCTGGGATCGAATGCTGTTGAATGCCACGCTGGCGACGTTTGCCGGCGACACGCCGTATGGCCTGATCGAGCGTGGTGCAATCGCGCTGCAACACGGCCGCATCGCCTGGGTCGGTCAGATGGACGCGCTGCCGGCGGCACCGCACACCCTCGCCCTGGCGGTGGAATCGCTGGATGGCGCGCTGGTCACGCCGGGGCTGATCGATTGCCATACCCATCTGGTATTCGGCGGCGATCGCGCGCAGGAATTCGACCTGCGCCTGAACGGCGCCAGCTACGAGGCGATCGCCCGTGCCGGCGGCGGCATCCTCTCCACCGTCGGTGCAACCCGCGCGGCCAGCGAGGATCAGCTGTTCGCACAATCGCTGTCGCGCGCGCAGGCGCTGCTTGCCGACGGCGTGACCACGCTGGAAATCAAGTCCGGTTATGGCCTGGATCTCGACAGCGAGCGCCGCATGCTGCGCGTGGCACGTCACCTCGGCCGCGAACTGGGCATCGGCGTGCACACCAGTTTTCTCGGCCTGCACGCGCTGCCGCCGGAATACCAGGATCGTCGCGGCGACTACGTAACGCTCGTCTGCGA
>DAIMGD010000323.1:0-2225 GCA_036724165.1 Rhodanobacter sp. | reverse complement strand
ACGACGCCAACGAGGTGGCGCAGGGGGTGACCGAAGTGCTCGCGTACGGCACCGCAGTGCAGGTGGAGCCGATGGCGTAACGCTTGCCGCCGTGCGGCTTGTCGGCCGCAGTCATCCGGGGCGACGGCCGCATCACCGAATGGCGCGACAACCTGACGCTCACGACGACATCGATTGAGAGCCTTTCGGATCGTGCCGGCGATATCGGCCGGCGCGCGATCGGCTTGCGGTGTGGCGGGCCGCTCAGCCGTGACTGAGTCCGGTCACGTGTCGCTCGGTATCGTATTCGACACAGCTGTCGGCGATCGCCGGCAGGGTGGCGAGCGCATGCCGGCTCAGCCGTTCGAAGTGCGCCAGAAAGCGTTCCATCGCCAGCGCATCCATGGCCAGTGGCGCGTGCCGCGCCAGCAGATGCTCTTCCTGCTCGCTGCGCCAGCGGCTCACGATCTCCCAGCTCGGTGCCTGCAGCACGATCAGCGCATCGAACTTGCGCCATAGTGGCTGATAGCCGCGCAACTGCTTGTTGACCCACTTTCGCCAGCTGCCGTCGGCGTCCTCGGTGCGTTCGAGTTCGTTGACCGGCGCGCTCAAGGCCACCTGCAGTTGCGGACGGATGCCCAGCGCCCAGCCTTCCACGATCACCAGCTTCGGCGGCCGTGTGACGCGCGGCCAGCGCGACGGCGGAATGCGCGTGTCGCGCCCCTTGTCGAAACGCGGGTGGGTCACCGGCAATTTTTCCGAGGCCTGCGGCATCGCCGCCAGCACGGACAACATCAGCTCGATTTCATGCGTGCCCGGGACACCGCGGCTGCGCAGCAGCGGGTGCACCTGCTGTGCCAGTGCCTCGCGATCGCTGCGCGCGTAGTAGAAGTCATCCAGCGACAATACTTCGGTAGCCCAGCCGCGCGCTTCGGCCTGCACCCGCATCACCCGCGCCAGCGTGCTCTTGCCGCTGCCCTGCAGGCCCGACAGGCCCAGGATGTAAGGGCGGCGCGAACGGGCGATGCGCCCGGCATACTGGTCGAGCAGATGATCGGCCAGAGCCTCGTTCTGCATGCTGGCGTGGGGTTTCATCCTTACGGCACCGTTTTGCATGGATGTGCGTTTGTCGCCGGCGAACGGCGATGACGGCGTGTCCCGCATGCGGTCCAGCCACGGCATCCGCCGGAACCTGCCACGGCAGGAAACCCTGCGGTAGGCTGATTCGTCAGGGCGGTGGTCACGGCGGTACTGGATGAGCGGGGCATTGCACTATCATCGGTAATGTTCATCCGCTCCATGATGGCGCGTGTCGGCCACGATGCAAAAGGAAAGTTTCAGACCCCATGCTCACACACGAGATTCTCGATACCTTCCTGCGTCTGCTGGACGAGGCCAGGGCCAGCGGCGAGCGCGAGCCGACCGCGATGAACCTGGCCACCGTCGACGGTTCCGGCCGGGTCGCCTCGCGCATCGTGCTGCTCAAGGGCGTCGACGAGCGTGGCTTCCGGTTCTACACCAATTACCAGAGCGACAAGGGCAGCCAGCTTGAGGCGCATCCGCAGGTCGCCTTGTGCCTCCACTGGAAACAGCTGCGCGACGGTGTGCAGGTGCGCGTGGAAGGTGCGGCACGCAAGCTGCAGGACGAGGAATCGGACGCCTATTTCGCCAGCCGCCCGCGCCAGAGCCAGATCGGCGCGTGGGCCTCGCTGCAATCGCAGACGCTGCCGGATCGCGACACGTTCGAACAACGCGTCGCGCGTTACGAGCACGAGTTCGAAGGGCGCGAGGTGACGCGCCCGCCGCACTGGGGCGGCTACGTGGTGGAGCCGGACACGCTGGAGTTCTGGTACGGCGCCGAATTCCGCCTGCATGAGCGGGTGCGCTGGAATCGCCACGGACAGACCTGGACGAGCCGGTTGCTGTATCCATGACCCGACCAGTAGCAGCCACGCACGTCGCGCAGGATGGATTCGCCGTGCATACGCGTGGCCGCGGGTTCAGCGACGTCACCCGGCAGGTGGGCGAGGTGGTGGCGAACAGCCATGTGCAGACCGGCATCGCGAACATCTTCACCGCGCACACCAGCTGCTCGCTGCTGATCGGCGAGAATGCCGATCCGGCCGTGCGCGACGACCTGGAGCGCTGGTTCGCCCGCGCCGTGCCCGATGGTGACGCGATATTCCGGCATGACGCGGAAGGCCCGGACGACATGCCGGCGCATGTTCGTTCGATCCTCACCGGGG
>DAIMGD010000322.1:0-2271 GCA_036724165.1 Rhodanobacter sp. | reverse complement strand
CGGCGCGGTATTTGGCGGTTACGTGCTGGCGAACCTGGGGCTGCTCGATCTGCCGTGGCTGCTCAAGGCCGGCCTGATCCTGATGCTGGCCGGTTATCTGATCGGCCTCTACACCCTGGCCCGGGTATTTCTGGCGTCGCGCGATCGCAACGATCACGCGCGTTCCTGCCTGCTGGCGGTGGGGCTGGGCGCGCTGGGTCTGTTCGCGTTTCTGGCCTATCTGTTCGGCGGACCGGAGGAGTGCGCGAAACTGGCGGTGAAGCTCGGCACGTTTGGCCTGCTGCTGCCGATCTTCTTCAGCGTGACGCACCGGATGCTGCCGTTCTTCAGCGGCAATGTGCTGAAGGGTTACCGCGTGCGGCGCCCGCGCTGGAGCCTGCCGCTGGTGTGGCTGTTGCTGCTGGCGCACCTGCTGCTCGACTGGCGCGGCGTCTGGGGCTGGCTATGGCTGGTGGATGTGCCGCTGGCGCTGGTGTTTGCCTGGCATGCGCTGGCCTGGCAACCGTGGAAGGCGATGCGACCGGGCGTGCTGGCGGTGCTGCATCTGGCGTATGCATGGCTGCCGCTGGCGTTTGTACTGTATGCGCTGCAGGACGTGATCTATGCGACCAGCGGCGAGCTGGTGCTGGGTCGCGCGCCACTGCATGCGCTGGCGATCGGCTACTTCGGTTCGATGCTGGTGGCGATGGTGACGCGGGTGACCCAGGGCCACTCCGGCCGTCCGCTGCAGATGGGCGCGGTGGCGTGGCTGTGCTTCAGCCTGTTGCAGCTGGTGCTGCTGCTGCGCATTCGCGCCGAGCTCGGCGGCGACATGTACGGGTGGCTGGTGATCGCCGCGTATGGCTGGCTGCTCGCGTTCCTGCCGTGGGTGCTGCGCTCGGCGTGGATCTACCTGACCCCGCGCGCGGATGGCAAGCCGGGATGAGACAACCGTGGTCAAGACCATGTTCTACTTATAGGCCCATCCAGACGAGGTAATCCCATGTCCAAGGTCACTCTCAAGGGTCAGCCGATCCAGGTCGACGGCGATTTTCCCGCCAGCGGCGGGCAGGCGCCGGCGTTCTCGCTGGTCGGCAAGGATCTGGCCGACGTCACGCTGGCCAGCTTCGCCGGCAAGCGCAAGGTGCTGAACATCTTCCCCAGCGTCGACACCTCGACCTGCGCGATGTCGGTACGCCACTTCAACGCATCGGCCAGCCAGCTCGACAACACCGTGGTGCTGTGCATCTCGGCCGACCTGCCGTTCGCGCAGGCACGCTTCTGCGGCGCCGAGGGGCTGGACCAGGTGACCAATCTGTCGCTGATGCGCGGACGCCACTTCCTCACCGACTACGGCGTGGCGATTGCCAGCGGACCACTCGCCGGCCTGGCGGCACGCGCCGTGGTGGTGCTGGATGAGCACGACAAGGTGCTCCACGCCGAACGGGTCGGCGAGATCGCCGATGAGCCGAATTACACCGCCGCACTGGCGGCACTGGGCTGAGTCCTACGCGGGTTCACGCCGGCGCATGAATCCCGACGGCGACCCCGGGGGTCGCCGTCGTCAATGAACGATGCCGACGAGGGATATCTCGTCGGGACGTGCCTGCGCCGGTTCGGGCAAACCCATGCCCAGGCGCAGGCCGTGGCCGATCCGCTCGGCGTATTCGATCATCCGCGCCGCGGCAGCTTCGTCCAGCAGTTCGCGGGTGGTGTCGCGCCACAGGCTCAGCCAGCGTTCGAAGTGCTCGCTGCGGATCGCCGGCTGCGCCCGATGCACGGACATCGGATTGCCGCGATAGCTGCCGGCGCGCAGCGCGACCGAAGCCCAGAAGGAAGTCAGCCGCCGCTTGTGCCCGTCCCAGTCGTGCACGGCGGTTGAACACCGGGCCGAGCAGCGCGTCCAGCCGGACCTTCTCGTAGAAACGGTCGACCAGGATGGCGATGGAAGTTGCGTCGAGCAGTGACGTTTGCATGGATGTCGTGGCAGGCGCCGTTGCGCCGGCGCGGATGAGCCCGCAGCTGCGCGGGCGGATCACTTGCCGAGGCTGAGCGTGCCCTTCATCAGCGCCGCGTGGCCGGGGAACGAGCAGAAGAAGACATACGACTCGCCCGCCTTCAGCGCGGACAGCTTGAACGTGGCCACGTCGCTCTCGCCCCCCCGATGACCTTGGTATGTGCGAGCACGCGGCTGTCGTTCGGCTTGAGATAGTTGCTGTCGAGCCCGGCCTTGGCGCCATCGGCATTGATGGCCGTTTCGTCGGCGGCACGGCTGAGTACCCAATCATGGCC
>DAIMGD010000321.1:0-2274 GCA_036724165.1 Rhodanobacter sp. | reverse complement strand
CTATCCGATGGCGTGGCCGAGGGCCGGCGCCTGCTTGACGCGATCGGCTGGGCGGCCCTGCTGCCCCTGTTGCTGGCGGCACTCGGCGAGGTGTTCACGCAAAGCGGCGTGGGCACCGCGATCGCCGGGCTGGCCGGCACGATCCTGCCCACCGGCAGCGCGCTGGCCTGCCTGCTGGCTTTCGCGCTGGGCATGGTGTTGTTCACCGTGATCATGGGCAACGCGTTCGCGGCCTTTCCGGTGATGATGGCGGGCATCGGCCTGCCACTGCTGATCCGCCAGCATGGCGCGAACCCCGCGATACTCGGCTCGATGGGCATGCTCTGCGGCTACTGCGGCACGCTGCTGACGCCGATGGCGGCGGATTTCAATCTGGTGCCGGCCGCCTTGCTGGAATTGCGCAGCCCTTATGGCGTGATCCGTGCGCAGGTGTGGAGCGCCGTGCCGATTCTTGTCGTGAACATCATCCTGATGTACCTGTTCGTGTTCCGCTGATCCGCTGACCAGGCCGCCAATCATGAGCCAAAGTCTTCCACGCATCCTGCTGACCGGGTTCGACCCGTTCGCCGGCGAAACCATCAATCCCTCCTGGGAAGCCGTGCGCTGCCTGCATGGCAGGCGCATCAGCGGGCACCGGGTCGTTGCCGTCCAGCTGCCCACCGAGTTCGCCGCTTCGCTGCGCGTACTCAAGGCGGCGATGCGCGAGGTAGCCCCCGCACTCCTGCTTGGGGTCGGTCAGGCCGGTGGGCGCCACCAGTTGTCGATCGAGCGGGTGGCGATCAACCTGCAGGATGCACGCATCCCCGACAACGCCGGCGCACAGCCGGTCGACGAAGCGGTGATTGCCGGCGGCCCGGCCGCCTACTTCAGCACGTTGCCGATCAAGGCGATGCTGGCGGCGCTGCACGCGCAAGGCCTGCCGGCCGAGATATCGCAAAGCGCCGGCACCTATGTCTGCAACCACATCGCCTACGCCATGCTGCACCTGACGGCGAAACGGCGCGGCGTGCGCGCCGGCTTCATGCACATCCCGTATCTGCCAGCGCAGGCCGCGCGTCGGCATGGAGCCGCCAGCATGGCCCAGGCCGACGTGGTGCGCGGACTGGAGATCGCGCTGCGCACGGCGATCGCCACGACGGTTGATTGCAAGCTTGGCGGTGGCGCGATCGACTGATCGACTCGAGCGGGATACTGAACTGCTCCGGTTGCCGGGCCGCATCGCTGTCTACCGCCGCGGCAATCAGAAAGCAAAAGGCCCGCGAAGTTCTCCGCGGGCCTCGAATGGCATGATCTGCGCTGCCGGGATCAATGATTGGTGTGGTCCTGCGCTGGTGCGTCGGAATCCTGCACGACTGCCTTGTCATGGTGATCCTCAAGCGCTCGCGCCTTGGTATCAACCGGGTTGATCTCGGTCAAGACACCCTTGTCGTCGTAATAGACCGTGAACCCGTAGTCGAGCTGCATGCGTGCCATGTACTGCAGGTGCTGCTTGCGGACCTTCGAGTCGTCGCTGCGCTCCAGCAGCACCGTCTTGGGCAACTTGCCCTGGTCCTTCAGATAGGCGAAGTGACTGCCGGTGTCGATCGCCGAGAGTACCGCGCCATCGACCAGAAACTGGCCTTCCTTGTAGGCCTGGATGGTGACGTCGAACTGCTTATTCATCGAGGCCGTGCTGACCCCGCCCTTGGTGCCGCCGAGGTGACAACCGGCGAGCAGCAGCATGCTGCCCAGCATGATCGCGGCCGTGGCACGCGTCAGCAAGGTGGAAAAACGGATCATGTGGGTCTCCTGGCGGTCAATCGGTTGAATCAGATGGAAGAGTGTAACGCCGGGCCGCAGCAATGGCGGCGACCGCGGACGACGCCGTTCAGGTGCGCGGAAGGGTCACGCCCTGCTGGCCCTGGTACTTGCCGCCGCGATCCTTGTAGCTGGTTTCGCACTCCTCGTCGGATTCGAGAAACAGCATCTGCGCCACCCCTTCGTTGGCGTAGATCTTGGCGGGTAGCGGCGTGGTGTTGGAGAATTCCAGCGTCACGTGGCCTTCCCACTCCGGCTCCAGTGGCGTTACGTTGACGATGATGCCGCAGCGCGCGTAGGTGCTCTTGCCGAGGCAGATCGTGAGCACCTGACGTGGAATGCGGAAATATTCGACCGTGCGCGCCAGCGCGAACGAGTTCGGCGGGATGATGCACACGTCGGCCTCGACATCGACGAAGCTCGACGGATCGAATGCCTTCGGATCGACAATGGTCGAGTTGATGTTGGTGAAGATCT
>DAIMGD010000320.1:0-2275 GCA_036724165.1 Rhodanobacter sp. | reverse complement strand
ACCCACCAGCACACCCTGCACCATGAACATGCCCATGATGCTGCGCGGCGTGGCGCCGAGCGTGCGCAGGATCGCGATGTCGGCCTGCTTGTCGGTGACCAGCATCATCAGCATCGAGATCAGGTTGATCACCGCGACCAGGATGATCAGCGACAGGATGATGAACATCACCATCTTTTCCATCGACAGCGCATGGAACAGGTTGGCGTTGGTGTCCATCCAGGTCTGCACCTGGTACACCTGCCCCAGCTGGTCGGCCAGCTCACGCGCGACCGGGCGCGCGTTGAACAGGTCATCGAGTTTCAGGCGGATGCCGGTGGGGCCACTCAGGCTGTTGAGCTTCTCGGCATCCGTGATGTTGACCAGCGCCAGGCCGGAATCGAATTGCTCCATGCCCAGTTCGAACACGCCTATCACGTGGAAGCTGCGCATCCGTGGTACTCCGCCCATCGGCGTGCCACGCATCTCCTGCACCACCATCGTCACGCGGTCGCCCACACCGACGCCCAGCGACATCGCCAGCTCCTTGCCCAGCACGATATTCCAGCTGCCCGGCGTCAACTCGCTGAAATTGCCTTCGATCATGTGCTGGCTGATATCGACGACTTTCTGCTCCTGCGCCGGTTCGACACCACGCACCAGCGCACCACTGGAACGTCGGGCGCTCAGGTATGCCTCGGTTTCAACGTAAGGCGCGGCACCGAGCACATGCGGATTCGCCTCGGCGACCTGCAGGGCGCGCGGCCAGTCCTGCACGCTTTCGCCGATGCCCGAGACGGTGGCATGCGAGACCGCACCGAGGATGCGCGACCGCATCTGGTAGTCGAACCCGTTCATCACCGACATCACGGTGATCAGCGCGATCACGCTGATCGCGATGCACACGATCGACACGGTGGAGATGAACGAGATGAACTGGTTGCGGCGCTTGGCGCGGGTGTAGCGCAGGCCGATGAAGAGTTCGAGCGGTCGGAACATGGGCGGGTCGCTTGTGGGGATCGCAGGGCGGGCGCCCCGGGCAGTCATTATCAGGTATTCGATCAGACCGTGCTGCGCCGGCGAAGTTGCCCGACCGATCAGGCCATGCGAATCAGGTCATGCCAATCAGGTCATGCCAATCAAAGCCGCGGCACTGCCTCGCCGGGCTGCACGGCTGCCAGCCGCATGCGCAGGCGTCGGCGGATATCCGCATCGCTGTTGTCCGGTGCCAGCAGCAACACCTGCACGCCGCGCTCTGCCGTCTGCAGGCGCAACAACACGAACCCGCCGAGCACCCGGAATGAAGCCAGCGTCGCGGGCACGTCTGCATAGTCGGTCAGGCGCAACGTCCAGTCGCTGTCCGCGCTCCAGCCCGCCGCGGCTACCGGCGAAGCCGCCATGCCACGAACCGACTGCCAGGTCGCCAGCGATACGGCGGCGGCAAGCAGCAGTTTCAACCAGGGCTCGAACGCGCACAGCGCCACGGCCAGCACGACGAAGGCAGCGACCACCAGCAATAGCCGCCGCAGCACTCGCGACGGACGGTATTCAAAGCCGATGGCGGGTGCGGATGTCATCGATGATCACCTGCCAGTCCTTGCGCTCGGGGCGAGCATGGCCCATCACCCAGTCCCACAGATCCGGATCCTGCGCGTCGAGCAACTCGTCGAACGCCTGCTGTTGCGCTTCGTCCGCACTGGCAAAGCGCTCGTCCAGCCAGCCGCCGAACAGTGCGTCGAGTTCACGTGTACCGCGGCGGGTGCGCCAGCGCAGGCGGCCTTTATCCATAACGGTTGGCGTGCAGCGCCGCGTTTGCCTGCTCTCCCCATCGGGGAGAGGATTGAGGTGAGGGGATAATATTGCGTAGCGCTATCATCAAAAAACTCTCTTCGATCAACTTGCCCGCGAGCACCCACCCTTCACCCTGCCCTCTCCCCGGGGGAGAGGTTACGGTGTGTCGCCACGTTGTGGCGACTGCTGCTTCATGCGCTGCGCCGCTCCACCATCAGCTTCTTGATCTCGGCGATCGCCTTGGCCGGGTTCAGACTCTTCGGGCAGGTGCGTGTGCAGTTCATGATGGTGTGGCAGCGGTACAGCTTGAACGGATCTTCCAGGTCGTCCAGGCGCTCGCCAGTCACTTCGTCGCGCGAGTCGACGATCCAGCGATACGCCTGCAGCAGGATCGCCGGACCGAGGTACTTGTCGCCGTTCCACCAGTAGCTCGGGCAGCTGGTCGAGCAGCAGGCGCACAGGATGCACTCGTACAGGCCGTCGAGCTTCTTGCGCTCCTCCGGCG
>DAIMGD010000319.1:0-2282 GCA_036724165.1 Rhodanobacter sp. | reverse complement strand
ATTTTCATCAGCGATTCCTTGACCTCGTTGGCTGCCCCTGTCGGGACGCGGGAACACCCATTCTACCCGGCATCAAACCATCGTACGAAATGAGCTGCGTCTGAACCGCAGAAATAGGCGGATTGGGTCAGTCAGCCGCTGCGTTGCGCGTAGGGGTACGGTTGGGAGCGGGTTTCAGGCAGGCCGCTCATCAAAGCGGCGCTGGCAGTGGTGAAGCCGTCAGCCGCGGCAGACAGGCAGAAGATGCGCTCGATCGCATGGGCCAGCGTGCCGTCGAATTGACCCGCTTCGACTTCGAAATCCTCTATCCCGAGGTGCGCGTCCAGCAATGAACGCAGGGCCGCCGGCCGCAGCCAGAACATGCTGCCGGCGACGAAGCTGTCGTGGCTAACCTCCGGTGGCGGAAATCCAAGGCGCCGGGTGAGGTAGTCGAAGTTGCCCTGGTTGGCGCCCCAATAGTGTTCAACCGGCTGCAGGTGACCTTCGGCATGGACCAGACCAAGGCTGTGGTTGTCGTGGAACGCCGCCAGGATGCGCGTGGCCCGCTCGGGGGCGAGCAGCTTGTCGAGCAGTTCGCGACGCCAGGTTTCGCCGTCCTCGCGATGCGTGGAGCGTTTGCTGTGCAGTTTCAGCACGGTGGTCACGCCCTCGTCGAGCAGACGGTTGGCGACATGCAGGAACGGCAGAATGTCGCGGCCTCGATTCTCGAACACTTCGATTTCGGCATCCAGACCCAGCTGCGCCACCCGCTCCCGTACGCGTTGCTCACGTTCGGTGGCGGTGGTGATGACGACGCGCCAATCGATGCCGCTGGCGCGCAACGATGCGACGAGCTCATCCAGCAGGTCGGGATACCAGATGTGAAGCACGGCACACGGGCGCGTGTTCGCAGTGGCTGCGGGATTCAACGCGTCGCGGGTGGCTTGCAGCCAGGCATGACCCAGCCGCGCATCCGGCTCCAGCACCGCGCCCTCGGCCCATTCGTTCCAGGCGTTGACGAACACCAGTGGCTGCGTGGGGAAGCGTCGCTGCGCGGTGGTGACGGCGTGCCGCAGCCAGTCGCGATAGCCGCGTGGCGAGGCATGGGCGAATACACGGCCGTTTCCGCTGCGGCGCGGCTCATTGTCCCAACCGGAATTCACTCCGGGATAGCGTGGGTACGCGGGATCGGGCTGGGCCATCGCCTGGCGCGCCAGTTCGCGCCAGTCATGGATATCGCCGCGAAAATCGGGGTTGAGCAGTTGCTGGCATGCGGTGATCGGCGCCAGCGTGGTGTTGTTCGGCGGAAACTCCACGGCCGCATCGAAGCCGATCGCGCGCGGATCGACGCGGTCGAAACTCTGCACATAGCAAAGCTTGATTTCGCCCACACCGTTCTCCCGGCACCACGCCCGCCAGCGCGCAATGGTCGTCTTCGGATCAGGCAGCAAGCCGGGGCGATAGACCAGCAGCAGCGGTTTGCCGTCCACCCGCAGGTAGCGCGGATCGAGAAGATAACGCGAGACATGCTCGATGAAGGCGAGATCGTCGGCGGGGCTGTGCTGCTGGCCGATCAGGAGGTCGTCGGCGCGGCCGTCCCAGCGGCGCGACCAGTTTTCGTTGGCCCAGCACAGGCACAGCGGCAGGTCGAGCGTGGGATCGGCCAGCCATTGCTGCAGCGGCTGCTCCAGCAAGGTCTGACCGGCGAACCAGTAAAAGTAGCTGCAGAACGCACCGATGCCGTACTCCCGTGCCAGCTGCATCTGCCGACGCATCACGTCAGGTAGCCGCAGGTCGTAGAAACCCAGCTCTCCAGGCAGGCGCGGTTGGGCATGCCCCTCGAACTGCGGCAGCGCACGCGTCACGTTGTGCCATTCGGTGAAACCCGCTCCCCACCATGCATCGTTCTGCGAAATGGGATGGAATTGCGGCAGATAGAATGCCACCACCGTCGCCGGCAGTACGGCCGGCAACGAGCCCGGCTGCCGCGCCCTATAACCGATAGCACGGCCCGCGGAATGGGTGCGCGGCCGGCGTTCGGCGCGCGCAGTATCGGCAAGCTGGCCGCGTGGCCCTGCAGGCACCAGATCGGCATGTCGATCCAGAAAGCGCTGGCGCAGACGGTCGCGTGAGGCGGCAGGCATCGGCACCAGCCGGAATCCCGTGCGCAGCAGCGTGAACAGGCAGCGCTTGGCGAAATGGCGTGATGACATGAGATTCAATCCAGCACGCGTCGAAGAGTGGCAGCCGCAGCGGCGGCGGAGAAGTGTTGTTGCACGTTGTCCAGGCCATTGACGGACAGG
>DAIMGD010000318.1:0-2283 GCA_036724165.1 Rhodanobacter sp. | reverse complement strand
GGCCTGAGCGCCCCGGAGAGCATGTAATGGCAGCACGCAAGGGCAAGGGCCGGCAGGCCGTGCGCAATGGCAGCAACGGTTTTCCGGGTTGGGGCTATGCCGTCATCGGCGTACTGATCGGTGCCGTGCTGATGGCCGTGATGATGCGTGGCAGCCTGCCCAAGCCGACTGGCCCGCAGGCGAATCCGCAAGCTACCGCCCAGCGCGGCAGCGAACCTGGCGTGCTCGAGCCGGCCAGCAGCGAGAGCGCCCCGAAGAAACCGCAATACGATTTCTATTCGGTGCTGTCGGAAAAAGAGGTGCGCATCCCGGATGCCGAGATCAGTGCGCAGGCGCAGGCGGAGCAGAAGCAGAAACAGCTCGCCGCGCAGCAGCAGGCGCAGCAGCAACAAGTCGCCGCCCAGCAGCAGTCTGCCGTGCAGCAGGCAACGGCCAGTCCCGTGGCGCCAGCCGCCGTCAGTCAAAACATCACCGCGGCCCCTGCCAACGCCGTGCCATCGCCGGCTGCCGGCAGTGGCTACCTGCTGCAGGTCGGCGCGTTTCCAAATGCCGCCGACGCGGAAACCCTGAAAGCCAAGCTTGCCATGCAGGGCTTCGTCGCCAACGTGCAGTCCGTCAACATCGGCGGCCAGGCCTATCATCGCGTGCGACTGGGACCGTTCCGCTCCGCCACCGAGCTGGAGTCGACCAAGCAGCGACTGGCTGGCGCCGGGATCAACGCGATTGCCCTGAAAGAAGGTAAGTAGGCGATACAGCGCCCCCGGCATCGCCAGCAAAAAGACCGTGCCCAGCACGGTCTTTTTATTTCACTCCCGCAGCAATCAGCGCTTCCGCTTCAAGCGGATCAATGCCGAAATATCGTCGTCGCCGTGGCCTTGCCGCATCAGTTCGGCATAGTCGGCCAGCGAGCGTTCGATCACCCCGGTGGCGGTGCCGGCCTGTTCGGCGATGCCGCGCACGATGGCCAGATCCTTGTGCAGCAGGGCGAGCTTGAAGCCGATGCCGAATTCGTTGCGCAGCATCGTCGCGCCACGTTTGTCGAGGAACCAGTTGCCGGCCGCGCCGGCACCCAGCGTGGGAATCAGCCGCTCCGGATCGAGTCCCAGCGCTTCGCCGAGCGCGAGACCTTCGCATACCGCCTGCGCGATGCCGGCGACCAGGATCTGGTTGATCGCCTTGGTCGCCTGACCGGCACCGACCGCGCCGAGATGGGTGACCCGCAGCGCATAGGCCTCCAGCACCGGTCGGGCGCGCTCCAGCACGTCGGCATCGCCGCCAACCATCACCGACAGCTTGCCGTTCTTCGCGCCTTCGACGCCACCGGAAACCGGCGCATCGAGGAAATGCGCGCCGACCGCGGCCAGCATCGCGGCGGCCCGTTTCGCGGTGGCCGGTGCATCGGTGGAGTGATCGATCACGATCGCGCCGCGCTGCAGATGCGGCGCCAGCGCCTCGACCGTACCCAGCACATCGGCATCGGCGGTGACACACAGCGCGATCACCTCGCACTGCGCGGCCAGTTCGGCCAGCGTGGCCGGGGCGACCACACCCAGCGCGCCCGCCAGCGCATCGGCCTTGGCCTGGGTGCGGTTGGCCACGGCGACCAGCAGGCCGCGTTCCTGCAAATGGCCGGCCATCGGCGCGCCCATTGCGCCGAGGCCAATGAATCCGGTCTTGAGAGTCATGCTTGATCCTTGCGTTTGAGCGAACCGGAATGGAGAAGGGTGCTGTGAAAGAACGGCGGATGGACTATCGCGAGCACCCGCCCCGCATCCGACCTTCTCCCCGCAGGGGAGCAGGAGAGCAGTGTCACTGCATGTACCAGCCGTGGCTGACCACGATCGACTGACCGGTCAGCGCCGCGGACGGGAAGGTGGCCAGGTACAGCGCGGTCTGCGCGATGTCCTCGACCGTGGTGAACACGCCGTCGACGGTGTCCTTCAGCATCACGTTCTTGATCACTTCGTCTTCCGTGATGCCCAGCTCCTTCGACTGCTCGGGAATCTGCTTCTCCACCAGCGGCGTGCGCACGAAGCCGGGGCAGATCACGTGCGAGCGCACGTTGTGCGGCGCGCCCTCCTTGGCCAGCGTGCGGGCCAGGCCGAGCAGGCCGTGCTTGGCGGCGACGTAGGCGGACTTCAGCTTCGACGCTTCGTGCGAATGCACCGAACCCATGTAGATCACGATCCCGCCACGGCTTCTGCCGGTGCCGTCGTCCTTGTACATGTGCTGCAGCGCCGCCTTGGTGGTGAGGAAGCCGCCGTCGAGATGGATCGCCAGCAT
>DAIMGD010000317.1:0-2285 GCA_036724165.1 Rhodanobacter sp. | reverse complement strand
GGCGGGTGTCTTCATGCCGAGCGCCTGATGCGGGCGTCGGTGGTTGTAGCACGCGTTCCAGTCGCCGATCACGCGCTGGCGTGTTGCTGGGTTTCGAAGTGGTGGCGGGGATTACCTCCGACTCGGCGCTTTCTGGAGTCATGGACACATAACTGTCGCTAGCCTGCGATCCCCTATGATGGACAACCTGCCATGTCGTGACCTGGCCGGTATTCGAGGGAGCCTGCTTTTGTTTGTTCACGTCGAAACACGTCGCCGTCCGCGCTGGCACTGGGCAACCTTGTTGGTGGTCACGATTTGCGTGGCTTGTTTTGTCGGACTGGCGCTGACCCCTGTACCGCAACGCGGGCCGTTGTTGCTGGAATGGGGCACCGTGCCGGCCAACATTTTCGATCCGCATGAAGCGCTGTTGCCGCAGTTGACCGACCCTGCCCTGCTGCGGCTGTTCACGGCGTTGTTCATCCATGTGACCTGGCTGCATCTGCTGAGCAACCTGCTGTTCTTGGTGATCTTCGGCTTGCCGGGCGAGCGTGCGCTGGGTTCGCTGCGATTTTTGCTGCTGTTTGTGCTCGGCGGAATCGTGGCGAACCTGATCGGTGCCTTGTCGCTGGCGGGCGTGCGATTGCCGATCATTGGTTGCAGCGGTGCGGTGTCGGCCGTAGTGGGCGCCTATGTGGCACTGTTCCCGCGTGCCAAGTTGGGCCTGGTGCTGCCGCTTGGACTTTATCTGGAGTTTGTGCGGGTGCCGGCTTTTCTGCTGATCGGCATATGGGTACTGCTGCAATTGCTGTTCAGTTACGCCGGGCCGAGCTATGGCGCCTATGTCTGGTGGGCGCATATCGGTGGTTTTCTGTTCGGTGTGGTATTTGCGTTGTTCTCACGCGAGGCGATCGCCCGCCGTCTGCGCGGCTGAGCGGCATCAGTCCCAAGCTGCGGCATGCAGCCATCGGCTTTGGCGGGCGAACTGTCGCAATAGCCGGCGAGCGACTGGCGTGGCGGCGACGCTGCCGAAGGCGTGTCGTGGATCTGCGCCCTCGCGCTGCATGTCGGCGTGCTTGCGCTTGATGTAGGCACGCATCACCTCGGCATTGAACTCCGGATGGAATTGCGTACTGATCGCCTGCGGCCCATGGCGAAGCAACTGGTGCGGATCACGAGCGGAGCAGGCCAGCACGGTCGAACCGGGCGGCGGCTCGAACACGCTTTGTTCGTGGGTGGTGTGCGCACGGAAGCTGGCCGGGAGTGTGCCGGCGAGGGGATCGGCCGCAGCGTGCGCGAGCAGTTCGATCGGCTGGGTACCGATCTCGCGGCCACCGGACAGATAATCGACGCGCCCGCCCAGTGCATGCGCCATCAACTGATGGCCGTAGCAGACACCGAACAACGGCAGCTCGACATCCATCGCGTCGCGGATCCAGCCGGCGGTGCGCTCGCTCCATGTCGCGCGCTCGGTGACCATCGCGGCGGAGCCGGTGATCATGGCGCCGGCCACTTCCTGTGGCGCCGGCAGCGATTCGCCGGCGGCGACATCAACAACGTGCAACTGTTGCAGCCGCAGCCCGGTGCAGATCCGGAACCAATGAGGGAAGTCGCCATGCCGGCCGCGGATGTTGTCCGGCGCACGGCCGGTTTGAATGATCAAGACAGGTTTCATGCAGGGCAGTGTTGAATACGAAATAGGGGTTTCTACGGCGGTGTATCGTCAAATGTTTCGATGGGTGGCAACACGGTGAGGATTTCCTGCACCGTGGTCAGTCCGGCCGCCACCTGATCGGCAGCAGAGATGCGCAGGGGGCGCATGCCCTCGGACAGCGCTGCCTGGCCGAAGCCACCCAGGTCAAGTTGAGCCGAGATGAGTCCGCGCAAGCGCGGCGACAGCTTCATCATCTCGTAGATGCCGGTACGTCCCATGAAACCGGTATTGCGGCATTCCAGGCAGCCGATCGGCTGGAAGACCTTCGCGGGCACCGGGATCGACCAGCCGTGGGTCAGTACGATCCATGCCTGGGGATCCTGCGTGGTTTCCTGTTTGCAGTGCGGACACAGGGTGCGCACCAGCCGCTGCGCGACCACGCCAGTAAGGGTGGACTGGATCAGGTAATGCGGTACGCCGAGGTCAAGCAGGCGGGTGACCGCGCTCGGCGCATCGTTGGTATGCAGGGTGGACAACACCAGATGACCGGTCAGCGAGGCCTGTATCGCCATCTGTGCGGTTTCCAGGTCGCGGATTTCGCCGACCATGATGATGTCCGGATCCTGTCGCAGCAGCGTACGCACGCCGGCGG
>DAIMGD010000316.1:0-2294 GCA_036724165.1 Rhodanobacter sp. | reverse complement strand
GGATCAGCGCTACTGGCAGGTTTGCCGCGTGGGTCGGGTAATCCTTGATCTTGATGTCGAGCACGGTGGTGAGGCCGCCCAGGCCTTGCGCGCCGATGCCGAGCGCGTTGACCTTCTCGTACAGCTCGATGCGCAGTTCCTCGGCGCGATTGGCCGGCCCGCGCGCAATCAGCTCCTGGATGTCGATCGGCTCCATCAGCGCTTCCTTCGCCAGCAGCATCGCCTTCTCGGCAGTGCCGCCGATGCCCAGACCGAGCATGCCCGGCGGGCACCAGCCGGCACCCATCGTGGGTACGGTCTTCAGCACCCAGTCGACGATCGAGTCGGACGGATTGAGCATCACGAATTTCGATTTCGCCTCGGAGCCACCGCCCTTCGCCGCCACGATCACGTCGAGCTTGTCGCCCGGCACGATCGACACGTTGATGATCGCCGGCGTGTTGTCCTTGGTGTTGATGCGCTTGCCGGCCGGGTCGGCCAGGATGCTGGCGCGCAGCTTGTTGTCCGGGTCGTTGTAGGCGCGGCGCACGCCCTCGTTGACCATCTCGTCCAGCGACAGCGTGGCATCCCACTGCACGTTCATGCCGACCTTGAGGAACACGGTGACGATGCCGGTGTCCTGGCACAGCGGCCGATGGCCCTCGGCTGCCATGCGCGAGTTGATCAGGATCTGTGCCATTGCATCCTTCGCAGCCGGACTTTCCTCGCGCTCGTAGGCGGCGGCCAGGCCCTTGATGTAATCGACCGGGTGGTAGTAGCTGATGTATTGCAGTGCGTCGGCAACGGACTGGATCAGGTCGTCTTGCTTGATGATGGTCATGGGGCGGCTTCGATTCCGGGAAAAACCGCGTCGCAAACGGCCGTTTGCGACGCACAATCCCTCTATTGTGCCGCAACTTGGACGCTGGCCTGAATGCGGACAGCGCCACCGGCTCAAGCGCACGGGCCGGCATGGGTGCTTTACCGACCCGCGGCAGCCTCGACCTGTCGGCATAGCCACAAGTGCCCGCGCCGCCACGTTGGGTCGCGCCCCGGATTTCGCAACACATTTCATCCGGCCAGGCACTTCCATGATCGATCGTGCAGTGCTAGGGTCGCGCGACCAGCGCGGAGTTGTCTTCAGGGGCCGCCTTGGGTTGTTGGGGAACGAGACTACGAACGTATGGCTCACCGGCCTGCCGGGGGGCGGAGCGCCACTGGAGTGGTGCCGCAGCGCCGCCCAGCGTGACCGTTTCCACCCTTGGAGAAAACTCATGCTTACGAACTTGCATCGCAAGTCGCTCGCGGCTTCGTTGGCGTTGCTGCTTTGTGGCTACGCTACCGCATCTTTCGCCGCTGGCGGCTCGGCGCCTGCCGACATGGGGGCAAGCAATCCCGGTCAAACCGTGAACGTCACGCTGGTGCTCGGCCTGCACAATCAGGGCGCGCTTGAACAATACATCTACAGCACGGTCACCCAGGGCAACCCCTCGTACCACCGTTTCCTTACCACCGCCCAGTTCGCGGATCGCTATGGTGCCACCGCCGACGAGATATCAAGGGTGAAGTCGTTTCTGAAGCAGCAGGGACTCACCCAGGTCGAGCTGCTGCCGAATCATCTGGCAATCAAGGTCAGTGGCACGATCGGCCAGTTCAATACGGCCCTCCATACGTCCATCCACGATTACCGGGCCAGTGATGGAACCACCTTCCACCGGCCGAATGCGACACCGAGCATGCCTGCGGCGCTTTCCGGCACGCTGGTCGTGGCCTCGGGCCTCAGCAGCGAGGCCCGCTATCGCTCGCATCGCGTCAGCGCACTGCTCCCGTCGCAGCCAGGCGCCAAGGCCAGTGCCCTGGCCAAGGGCATGGCGGCACCCGCCGCCGCTCCCTGCACCGGCAACCCCACCGCCACCTGCACACCGGGCGAGTTCACGGTCGGTGACGTGGCCAACCGCTACAACATCAACCCGCTCTACAAGGCCGGCGTGAACGGCAAGGGTTCGACCCTCGGCATCGCCACCCTGGCGAACTTCGTGCCCGCCGATGCCTACGCCTACTGGAGCGCGATCGGCCTGGCCGTGAAGCCCAACCGCATCACCCAGGTGCACGTGGACGGCGGCGGACAGCTCAGCGGCCCTGCCGGCTCGGGCGAAACGTCGCTCGATGTCGAGCAATCCGGCGGGCTGGCGCCGTGGGCGAACATCATCGTGTACGACGCACCCAATACCGATGCCGGCTTCTTCGATGTGTTCAATCAGGCGGTGTCCGACAACAAGGTCGACAGCCTGTCGGTAAGCTGGGGCTCGCCGGAA
>DAIMGD010000315.1:0-2361 GCA_036724165.1 Rhodanobacter sp. | reverse complement strand
TCGCTGCAGCTGGTTCACCCGACGATCGACCTGGAGCGCGACAAGCAGGCGCGCGCCAGCTGGGATTTCGTGCTGCCGCAGAGTGCGCAGCCTTCGGCGTGGTCGCTCGATCTGCGCCAGGTCGGTTTCGATCGCGGCCGCATCGCCCTTGACGACGCCGTCAATGCGATGAAGTTGCAGGTCACGCTGGAGCCGCTGCAGGCGGCCATTCCGTACGACCAGATCGTGGCGCAGCAATCGACCGACGCGAGAACAGAGGCTGGCAAATCGGCCGGCGCCGGCGCGAAAAAGCTGCTCGACCGCGCCACCACCAGCGCCAACAAGGACGTTGCCACCGCAACGGTCGGCCATGCCAGCGCCTCGACGACCTATCTGTTCGGCTGGGAAGCTGCCGGCAGCTACAAGGGCACGCCGGTCAAGGGCCACGGCAAAACCGGCGGCGTACTCGCCCTGCAGAATGCCAGCGATCCGTTCCCGGTGCAGGCCGACATGCAGATCGGCGACAGCCATATCGCGCTGGTCGGCACGCTCACCGATCCGGCGCACCTGGGCGCGCTCGATGTGCGCCTGTGGTTCTCCGGCTCCAGCATGGCCAAGCTGTATCCGATCACCGGCATCACCCTGCCGGATACACCGCCGTACGCCACCGAAGGCCACCTGCAGGCCGAACTGCATCGACATGGCAGCCGCTACAGTTACCAGGATTTCCGCGGACGTGTCGGTGGCAGCGACCTGGCTGGCAGCCTGCTGTACGTCACCGGCGGCGCTCGTCCCAAGCTGAGCGGTGACCTGCACTCGAAGGTGCTGCAGTTCGCCGACCTGGCCCCGCTGATCGGCGCCGACTCGAATGCGCAGAAACAGCAGCGCGGCGACGGCACGCCGCAACCGTCAGACAAGGTGTTGCCGGTGGAACCGTTCCGCACCGAACGCTGGAACGCAATGGATGCGGACGTGAACTTCACCGGTGCGAGCATCCTGCACGGCGAGGCGCTGCCGATCGATTCGCTCAGCACCCACCTGGTGATGAGCAACGGCGCGCTCTACCTCGATCCGTTGCGCTTCGGACTGGCCGGCGGTTCGGTGACCAGCACGATCACGCTCGATGGCAGCCGCACGCCGATGCACGGCCTGCTGAAACTCAATGCTCGGCACCTCAAGCTCAAGCAGCTGCTGCCGACCTTCGCGCCGATGCAGACAAGTTTCGGCGAGATCAATGGTGACGTCGCCCTCGATGCGCGCGGCAACTCCATCGCGGCCCTGCTCGGCAGCGCGAACGGCGAAATGAAGCTGCTGATGAACGACGGCGCGATCAGCAGGAACCTGCTGGAAACCGCCGGCCTCAATGTCGGCAACATCGTGCTTGGCAAGCTGTTCGGCGACAAGACGGTGAAGATCAACTGTGCCGCCAGCGACATGACCGCGACCAGCGGCCTGTTCGACATGCGGCTGTTCGTGTTCGATACCGACGATGCGGTGATCAACGTGAACGGCACGGTGAACTTCGCCAGCGAGCAGCTCGATCTCGACGTGAAACCACAGACCAAGGGCTTTCGGGTCTTATCGCTGCGCTCGCCGCTGTATGTCCGCGGCAGCCTGAAGGACCCGCACGTCGGCGTGCAGGCCGGCCCGCTGTTGATGCGTGGTGCCGGCATGGCGGCACTCGTCGTGGTGGCCGCGCCCGCCGCCGCGCTGCTGGCGCTGGTATCACCCAGCCACGACAACGACACCGACAACACGTGCCGAGTCGTGCTGCAGCAGTTGCGCAGCACGGGCAAGATGATGCCATCCACCGGCAAGGCGCCGGCCAGCAGCAAGCCGCAAAAGAAGTAACCGCGTGAGCGGCCCGCCACGCGCGCGCCAAAAAGGGTGGGCGTGCCGGTCATGCCGCGCCTAGAATGCCAGCCACCCCCTTCGTGCGAATGCCCATGCAAGCAGTCAGCAAGGCCCGTCTGCAGATCCATTTCTGCGTGCTGCTGTGGGGCTTCACCGCGATCCTCGGCAAGCTGATCACGCTGCCGGCGTTGCCGCTGGTGTGGTGGCGCATGCTGCTGGTGGTGGTCGCGTTGCTGCTGATGCCGAAGGTCTGGCGCGGGCTGCGCGCGATGCCCGCGCGTCTGCGCTGGGCGTATGCCGGCATCGGCGTGCTGGTGTCGCTGCACTGGCTGAGTTTCTATGCGGCGATCAAGCTGTCGAATGCCTCGGTCGGGGCCACTTGCATCGCGCTGGGGCCGGTGTTCCTCGCCTTCATCGAGCCGTGGATCGCGCGGCGCAAGTTCGATCCGCGCGAACTGATGATCGGCATTGCGGTGATCCCCGGCGTGGCGATGGTGGTCGGCGGCGTGCCGCACGGCATGCGCCTGG
>DAIMGD010000314.1:0-2391 GCA_036724165.1 Rhodanobacter sp. | reverse complement strand
AAGCTTCGCCTAGATGAATGAAAGCGTTGAAATAACCTGTCTATTCTACTGACCGGAGCGGTGTTACAACAAGTGCGCAGCGGGCTATCGGCGCAAATTCATCAGCCTGGTGGCAGGTTGAAGCCGCGCAGAATGCATGTACGCCCTTCGGCATCGAGTTCGAGCAACGCCAGCAGCGCTCCGTCGCTGGCATACGCTACACAGCGACCAGCCGGCGGCGGCCGATTCAGCTGGATCTGCTGACCGCGTGAGATGGCCATGCTCTGCGCTTCGTCCAGCTGTGCGACCGGCAGCCCGGACAACCCCGCCGATACCGGCAACAGCCACGCCAGCAAGGCCTCGTCAGCCTGTTCGGCAGCCTGCTGCAGCTCGTCCAGCGTCACCATGCGCGGTTCGCGGAACGGCTCCACCCACAACCGGCGCAAGGCCGTCAAATGCGCACCACAGCCCAGATCCTCGCCCAGATCCACCGCCAATGAACGTATGTAGGTGCCGGAGCCACACTCCACATACAGCTGCAGCGTGTCGCCATCGCGCGACAGCAGATCGAGCCGGTGCACGTCCACTTCGCGCGGCGGCACGTCGACGGTTTCGCCGCGACGCGCCTTCACATACAGCCGCTCGCCGTCCTGTTTGAGCGCCGAATACATCGGCGGCACCTGCAGGATGCGGCCGCGCAACTTGGCCAGCGCCGTTTCGATGGCCGCATCGTCGAGCGAGGGCACCGCGCGTTGCCGCACGATCTCGCCTTCACGGTCCGCGGTGTCGGTGGTCATGCCAAGTTGGCAATCGGCGACGTACGCCTTGCGTGCGCCGAGCAGACTGCCGGCGAGCTTGGTCGCTTCGCCGAAACACAGCGGCAGCAGGCCGGTCGCCAGTGGATCGAGCGCACCGGTGTGACCGCCCTTGGCCGCGCGCAGCAGACGTCGCACGGACTGCAGCGCCTGGTTGGAACTCAGTCCGATCGGCTTGTCGAGCAGCACGATGCCGTGCAGGTCACGGTGCTGGATACGCGGCAGGCGACTCATCGGTTCAGCAGCACCCAACGTTCGGTTCAATCCTGCTTGTCGCCAGTCGGCGGCGCCAGGTCACGGGCCTGGTCACGCAGCAGCGACTCGATGCGTTCGCCCTTGTCGACCGAGTCGTCGTACTTGAACTTCAACTCGGGCACGCGGCGCATGCGCATGCCACTGTGTGCCAGCGAATGACGGATTTCGTGACCGATCGCATTCAGCGCCTTCACCGTCGGCAGGCCCTGCTCCGGCAGCATGGCGGTCACCCACACCGTGGCCCAGTCCAGATCGCGGGTAATTTCCACATCGGAGACGCTGACAGACGGCAGCCCGTGATCGCGCACGGCCGCATGCACCAGCATGCCCAGCTCGCGGCGCAACTCGGCGCCTATGCGGTCGGTACGTTTGAAATCACGGGATGGCATGAGAGTCTCCAGTCAGATCGAGGCCCGCCGCCGCACCTGCGGTGGCGACCTCGCCCTTTCCCCCTGAGTGGGGGAAAAGCAGTAGTTCAATTACAGGGTCCGCGCTACTTCCGTGCGCTCGAAGCACTCGATCTGGTCGCCAGGCTTCACGTCGTTGTACTGCTTGACCGCGATGCCGCACTCCATGCCGTTGCGCACTTCGTCGACCAGTTCCTTGAAGCGGCGCAGCGATTCCAGCTCGCCCTCGAAGATCACCACGTTGTCGCGCAGCACGCGGATCGGCTTGCTGCGCTTGACCACGCCTTCGGTGACCATGCAGCCGGCCACGGCACCGAACTTGGAGCTGCGGAACACGTCGCGGACCTGCGCGGTACCGATGATGTCCTCGCGCACTTCCATGCCGAGCAGGCCAGTTGCCGCCTGGGTCACCTGATCGATCACGTCATAGATGATCGAGAAGTAACGGACGTCCAGCCCGGCGGTTTCGATCACCTTGCGTGCCGACGCATCGGCACGCACGTTGAAGCCGATGATCAGCGCCTTCGAAGCGGCCGCCAGCGTGGCGTCGGATTCGTTGATGCCGCCGACGCCGGAGGAAACCACGTTCACTCTGACCCGTTCGTTGCCGATCTGGGTCAGCGATTCGCGCAATGCCTCGACCGAACCCTGCACGTCGCCCTTGACCAGGATGTTGAGGGTCTGCTGCTCCACGCCCTGGCTCATCTTGGCGATGATGTCCTCAAGCCGGTTGCTCTTGCTGACCATGCGCGTTTCGCGACGCTTGAGCTCGCGCTCCTGCGCCACCTCGCGGGCCAGTCGCTCGTCGCCGACACAGACGAAGTCGTCACCGGTTTCCGGCACGCCGGACAGGCCGAGCACCTGCACCGGAATCGACGGGCCGGCTTCCAGCACCTGCTTGCCGGTTTCGTCGATCAGCGCGCGCATGCGGCCGT
>DAIMGD010000313.1:0-2452 GCA_036724165.1 Rhodanobacter sp. | reverse complement strand
ACTGGCTAACAGTTTGGCAGCCAGGTACAGCATGGCGGGCGCACTCGCGACCGCCATGCTGTTCGCGTTTCCCGTGCTGGCGCAGGATTCGCGCCTGAGTCTGGCCGATCGCGTCGCGCGGCTGGAACAGCAGGCACAGAACAAGGACCAGGGCGGCATCGGCATGGTCAATCAGATGCAGCAACTGCAGGCACAGGTGCAGCAGCTGCAAGGTCAGATCGAGGAGTTGCAGCACCATCTGCAGGAGCTCGACGACAAGAACAAGGCCCAGTACACCGATCTCGATTCCCGCCTCGGTCGTCTTGAGGGTGGCGGTGCTGGCCAGGGCGCGGGCGCGGCGGCGGCTGGCCCGAGGGCGCAGGTTGCCAGTCCGGCGACGGCAGCAGATACCGCAGGCCGGGGTAACGCCGGTGATCAAGCCGGTGATCAGTCGAACAATGACAACAATGCTGGCGGCGCCGATCCGGCTGCCGCCCAGGCGTCCTACGACGTGGCTTTCAAGGCATTGCGCGGCGGCGACTACGTGCAGGCCTCGCGCCAGTTTCGCAGCTTCATCCAGCAGTACCCGAATAACCCGCTTACGCCGAATGCCTATTACTGGCTGGGCGAGTCGTACTACGTCACCATGAATTACCCGGTGGCGCTGGAAGCATTCCAGCATCTGCTTAGCCAGTTCCCGCAAAGCGAAAAAGCCCCCGATGCCTTGCTCAAGGTTGGCTACAGCCAGCTCGAGCTGAAGCAGGATGCAGCGGCCAAGAGCACGCTGAAAGCGGTGACCACGAAATATCCGGGTTCCAAGGCGGCCAGCCTGGCCCAGGAACGCCTGCAACGCATCCAGCCGGCCAACTGAGGTAGCCGGTGGTGAGCAGCGATGACGCGAACCTGGCGTCCACTCCGTCGACTCCGGCCGTGGCCGAGCGGTTGCGCATCACCGAGATCTTCCATTCGATCCAGGGCGAGGCCGACGCGATCGGCTGGCGCACGGTATTCGTGCGGCTCACCGGTTGTCCGTTGCGTTGCGTCTGGTGCGACACCGAGTATTCGTTCTACGGCGGCGACTGGCATGCGATCGACGACATCCTGGCCGAGGTCGCCTCGCACGGTGCGAAGCATGTCTGCGTGACCGGTGGCGAGCCGCTGGCGCAGAAGCGCTGCCTGATTCTGCTGCAGAAACTGTGCGACGCCGGTTACGAGGTATCGCTGGAAACCTCCGGCGCGCTGGATGTCTCCGCGGTCGATCCGCGCGTGCGCAAGGTGATGGACCTGAAGGCGCCCGATTCCGGCGAGAGCAAGCGCAACCTGTGGTCGAACCTCGACCATCTGCTGCCGCACGACCAGATCAAGATCGTGATTGCCAGTCGCGTCGATTACGAATGGGCGCGTGCGATGCTCACCGCGCATGCGCTGGTGGATCGCTGCATGGTGCTGTTCTCGCCGGTGCATGGTGCGGTGGAGCCACGCGAGCTGGCCGAGTGGATCATCGCCGACAGATTGCCGGTTCGCTTCCAGTTGCAGCTGCACAAATTGCTGTGGAATGACGCGGCCGGTCATTGACCGGTGGATGAATCGTCATGAGTTTCTGTGCGCCGGCCTGTGTTGCCGGTAGCGCTTGCGGCCGCTGAGCGGCCAATCGGGTGTAGAACGATCATGTCTCAAAATACTTTGCGCAAAGCCGTCGTGCTGGTTTCCGGCGGCATGGATTCGGCCGTCACCATCGCCCTGGCCCGTGAGCAGGGCTATCAGGTCCATGCCCTGAGCGTGGCCTATGGGCAACGTCACAATTCGGAGCTGGCTGCATCCGATCGCGTCTCGCAGATGCTGGGCGCGGTGGAGCACAAGACGGTAGGCATCGATCTGCGCAGCATTGGCGGCTCCGCCCTGACCGCCGATATCGATGTGCCGCTGGATACCCGCGACGGCAACAGCGATATCCCGGTGACCTATGTGCCTGCGCGCAACACCATCATGCTGTCGATCGCGCTGGGCTGGGCCGAAGTGCTCGGCTCCAGCGACATCTGGTGCGGCGTCAACGCGGTCGACTATTCGGGTTATCCGGATTGCCGCCCCGCCTTCATCGAGGCCTTCGAGGCCTTGGCAAATATCGCCACCAAGGCCGGTGTCGAGGGCGCCGGCATCCGCGTCCATGCACCGCTGATGCGCATGAGCAAAGCCGATATCGCGCGCGAAGGACAACGCCTCGGCGTGGACTTCTCAGCCACGGTCAGCTGCTATCAGGCCGATGAGCTGGGCCGCGCCTGTGCTCATTGCGATGCATGCCGCCTGCGTGCGCAGGGCTTTCGCGAAGCGGGTCTGCCGGATCCTACGCGTTACGTCTGAGTGCGCGGTTGCTTGTGCCGCTGCCGCCCAGCCCGTAAAATTGTCGGCTTGAGTTTTGCAATGATGGGTCGTTAGCTCAGTTGGTAGAGCAGTAGACTTTTAATCTATTGGTCCC
>DAIMGD010000312.1:0-2461 GCA_036724165.1 Rhodanobacter sp. | reverse complement strand
AGATTCCCGGCGACCAGGGCTTCAACCGCGCGATCGACGCGCGCCGGCCGATCGGTTCGCTGGTCAAGCCGTTCGTCTACCTGGTGGCGCTGACCCAGCCGGAGCGCTGGAATCTGTCCAGCATGCTGGACGACGGCCCGGTCAGCATGCGTCAGCCGGACGGCAGCATGTGGACACCGCACAACGACGACAACCAGAGCCACGGCATGCTGCCGATGGTCGATGCGCTGGCGCATTCGTGGAACCTCGCCACCATCCACCTGGGTCTGGCGGTGGGGTTGCCGCGGATCAAGGCGTTCCTGGAATCGTTCGGCCTCACCGACGTCAATCCCAGCCCGTCGCTGCTGATCGGCGCGATCGATCTGGCACCGCTGCAGGTGGCCCAGCTGTATCAGTACCTGGCCGCCGACGGGCATGCGTTGCCGCTGGTGGCGGTGCGCGGGGTGGTCGATGGCAATGGCCGCACCATCAAGCGCTACCAGGTGCAGGGCGGCAATGGCGAATACCAGGTCGCGGTGCGCCAGATCACCTGGGCCATGCAGCAGGTCGCGTTGTATGGCACCGCCAGCGCGATCGGCAACTCGGGACTGGCGTGGCTGCACGTGGCCGGCAAGACCGGTACCAGCAACGACCTGCGCGACAGCTGGTTTGCCGGCTTCACCGGCGATCGGCTGGGGGTGTTCTGGATGGGCCGCGACGACAACAAGCCGACCACCCTGTTTGGTGCCACCGGCGGCTTGCGCGCATGGCGCGAACTGTTCGCCAAGCTGCCCACCAAGCCGTTGTCCGCCGTCCCCGGCGACGGCCTGGAGCTGGCCTGGATCAATCCCGCCGATGGCAAGCGCACCGAGCCGCAATGCCAGGGTGCACGGCAATTCCCGGTGGTCAGCGGGACGCTGTCGGCGGACGCCGAAGGCTGTTTCTGGCAGGGTGTGCAGGGCCTGTTCGGTGCAGGCGACCAGCCACCGGCGTCCGCCGGCAGCACGCCTCAAGCCACCACCGATACTCCGATCCGGAATTGACCATGCTGCATTTTCTCAAGCGTTTTTCGCTGTTGCCGTTGCTGCTGGCGAGCGTCCTGTTCAGCGGCTGCAGCCTGTTTGCCCCGGCGCCGGTGCCGCTCAAGCCGGTGGTGAGGCCGGATCCCGACATGATTGCGGCGATCCGCGCCGCCGGTGATCGCGAGAAATCCATCATCGACGTCAACCCGCTGCGCGATCCCGGCGTCACTGCATTGCAGGATGGCGCCCGCCAGGACGAGCAGGCTGGCCGCTATGCGGCTGCCGGCGCCAAGCTCGACCAGGCGATCAAGCTCAGCCCGGAGTCGCCCGACCTGCTGCAGGATCGCGCCGAGATCGCGGTGCGACTGAAGGACTACGCCACTGCCGAAAAGCTCGCCCATCAGTCATGGTCGCTCGGCCCGAAGCTGGGGCCGCTGTGCGCGCGCAACTGGCAGACCATCGTGGAAATGCGCCTGCAGGCCGGCGACCAGGGCGGCGCCGATACGGCGCGCAAATGGGTGCAGCAGTGTCACAAGGCGGGCGTGCCGCGCTATTGAGTCGCTGATCCTGGGCTCGTCTTGCTGGCTCGGCAATCCTCACTCGCAGTGTTGAGCCGAACGGATATGCGATGGCATCCCTTCGTGGCACACGCAGCGTGGCGTAGCACAAAGGGCGGTTGTCACTGGCCAATCAAGCCAATGACGTTCGCTTCAGAACAACGCCGCCAGCAACAGCACGATGCCGACGATGCTGACCACCCAGACCAGCGTGCGCAGATACGGAATGCCTGCGGCGTACACCGGCACAAACACCAGTCGTGCCCAGAAGTAGAGCTGCGCGCCGAGCACGGTCATGCTGTCGTGGCGTTGCAGCAGATGGGCGGCCAGCACCACGGCGAGGAACAGCGGGAAGGTTTCCAGGAAGTTCGCGCGGGCGCGATCGAGTCGGCCACCGATGCCGGTGAGCGGTGGCACCAGGCCATCACGCGCACCCGCGGTCCAACCCAGGCCGCGCTGGCCGACCGAGCAGGTCGCGGCGATCGCGATCTGCAGCAGTCCCAGCACGACACTCCACGCCAACAAGCTCATCTCGATCGTCATGGTGCACTCCCCCGGTGATGGTGCGGCATGGTGAACCGTTGCCGCGGTTCGTGCCAGTGGGTGCGTCGCGTCGCGGCTCTCGGCCATACTTGCCGGATGACCGACCTCGATGACACCGAGTCCGACGACATCGGCGCCCTGCTCGGTGCCGATGGCCCGTTCGCGCGCGAGCTGCCGAACTTCGCGCCGCGGCTGGCGCAGCAGGCGATGGCGCGCGCGGTGCAACACGCGATCGCCGGACGCGACACGCTGATCGCCGAGGCCGGCACCGGCACCGGCAAGACCTTCGCGTATCTGGTGCCGGCGCTGCTGTCCGGCGAGCGGGTGATCATCTCCACCGGCACCAAGACGCTGCAGGAC
>DAIMGD010000311.1:0-2495 GCA_036724165.1 Rhodanobacter sp. | reverse complement strand
ACCCAGGGCCACGCCACGCATGGCGGCTGGCGTCGAATCGTTGTGCTGGCACAGAAGATCGGCGGGAATCTTCTCCAGTTCGATGTCCTCGCGGGCGATCAGCGAGATGTCCGCGTCGGGAATGCCGGCCCCGCGCGCGGCATGCATCGCGGCTGTCGCCGTTTTCAGATTCGGTGTGCTGAATACGCAGCGGGTTTTCATGAGCCCTCCTTTCGCTTCGACATGCAGCTCATGCAGGGCTGTACCAGAGTTCGGAGCCGCCGCGCGCAAGACTGGCTTGTGTCCATCATCTTTGTCGCAGTGAGGTCATTGCGACGTGACCCTTTTGTCAATCGCCAGCAACACATTTCGATGGAGCTGCCATCGCGATGGAGTCTGGCGCGAGTGGCCGGATCGGTGCAGCGCGCCAAGCCAGCTTGGTGGTCGCATGGCGCCGGTGATGCGCTGGTTCGCGGATTCGTCGCCGCGACCGCGTGTTCAGTGCAACGCCATCCGTGTATCGAGTGGCAACGGAATCGCGCCGCTGCTCACCAGGGCGAACTGCACGGCCGGCAACTGGTTCACGTTGCCGTCGATGACGACCAGAATGTGACCCGCTGCGATCTCGTCGTCGACGTTGCGGCTGGGTGGATCGGGCATCTCGAAGCTCGCTCGCGCGTTGATCCGGACCGCTCTCGCTGGAACCGCCATCGCCATTGCGCCAACCCCGGCCAGCTTGATGCCCAGGGGTTGCATGGCCAACGCGGTGAGGCCCAGCAACAGCAGGCCGGTGCCAGTGCCGAACTCCGCGCCGCGCATGCCGCTCGGGCGGGAATCGTGGAGTCGCAGCGGGCGTTGATCGACGAGCTGTTCCAGCGCGACATCCTCGCGGGCGAGCAGCGAGATGTCGTTGGCGGCGATGCCGGCCTCGCGGGCCAGATGCATTGCCATGCGGGCCGCGGGCAGGTTGGGCGTGCTGAATACGCAACGAATCTTCATGGAACGTTTCTCCGTCGTTCCCGTTGAAATGTGATGCGGGAACCGGTCACGCGTGCAGGCATGCCGCGTGGTGTCACTCGATGACGTCCCTCATGCTTTAGTCGTCTCGGCGTGAGGAGGGCGTGAGGCATGCCGCAGGCGCCAGATTCGCGATATCCAGCATCCGTACCGCTAGAGTGAAGCGACGCCGATTCCGGCGCCTCCGGATATGGACGTCCATTTGTCCTTCGAGATGAGACCCGCATGGCCCCGCATGACGACAAGTTAGCCTGGGTGACGACGGCGGCGAGCTTCGGCTTCGCGCTGGTGCAGCTCGACGTCACCATCGTCAACGTCGCCTTGCCGCGGATCGCCGGCGAACTGCATGCCGGCATCGCGTCGCTGCAGTGGGTGGTGGATGGCTATGCGCTGGTATTCGCGGTGTTGCTGCTCGGCATGGGTTATGTCGGCGATCGCTACGGCGCACGCAAGGTCTATCTCGGCGGGCTGGCGCTGTTCGCGCTGGCGTCGCTGAGTTGCGGGGTGTCGCCCGATGCGACGTGGCTGATTGCCGGCCGCGCGCTGCAGGGCGTCGCCGCGGCGGCGATGCTGCCCAGCTCGCTGGCACTGCTCAATCATGCCTGCGCGCATGCGCCCGCCGCCCGCGCCCGCGCGATCGGCTGGTGGACCGCCGCGGGCAGCATCGCGATTGCGGCCGGTCCGATCATCGGCGGTCTGCTGCTTGGCGTGGCCGGCTGGCGCAGCATCTTCCTGGTCAACCTGCCGGTCTGCGCGATCGGTGCGGCGCTGACGTTGCGCTTGCCGGAAACGGTGCGCAAGCCACGCCGCGGCGGCTTCGACCTCACTGGCCAGATCCTCGCGATCGTGATGCTCGGCGCGCTGATCACCGCGGTGATCGAGGCGCGTCCGCTGGGCCTCGCCAGTCCGCCGGTGCTGGGCTGTTTCGTGCTGGCGCTGGTTGCCGCGGCGTGGTTCCTGCGCACCGAGGCGCGCAGTGCGCATCCGATGCTGCCGCTGCGCTTCTTCAAGCTGCCCGGTTTCAGCGCGGCGGTGGGCTATGGCGTGGTGGTCAACCTCACCTACTACGGCATCGTGTTCCTGCTGAGCCTGTACCTGCAGACCGTGCACGGTTACAGCGCGGTACGCACGGGCGTCGCCTACCTGCCGCTGACGGCCACCTTCTTCGGCGTCAACATCTTTAGCGGCTGGCTGGTAGCGCGCAGCGGCGCGCGCTGGCCGATGATCGCCGGCGCGCTGATCGACGCGGCCGGCTTCGCGCTGCTGCTGTTGCTGGCCGCCGACAGTTCGTACTGGCTGATGCTGCCGGCGTTTGCGCTGCTGCCCACCGGCATGGGACTGGGCGTGCCGGCGATGACCAACACCGCGCTGGCCGCCGTCGACAAGGAATCGTCTGGCGTGGCATCCGGCGTACTCAACGCCGCGCGGCAGGCGGCCGGCGCCATCGGCGTGGCGCTGTTCGGCGCGCTGGCCGGCGATCACAAGGAAAACATCATCGG
>DAIMGD010000310.1:0-2518 GCA_036724165.1 Rhodanobacter sp. | reverse complement strand
ATATTGAATGAAACTAAGCGGAGGCTGTTAACAGCGTGTTAAGGTAATCAGGTGGCCCATCCTCGTTTCCCCGAATGACACCCGAGCCGCCGTTCCTTCTGGCCATCGACCAAGGCACCACGTCGACCCGGGCGATTTTGTTCGACGCAGGCGCACGGCCGGTTTCCTCTCACGCCATCGAACTGCGGCAGATCTATCCGGCAAACGGCTGGGTGGAGCACGATCCGGAGGAAATCTGGCAGGCCGCTGTGGCCTGCTGCCGGGTGGCGGCAATAGGCATCGCGCCCGGCGAGATCGCCGCCATCGGCATCACCAATCAGCGGGAAACGACGGTGCTTTGGGACCGGTCGACCGGCGCGCCCCTGCACAATGCGATCGTCTGGCAGGATCGCCGCACGGCGGATCGCTGCGGTGTGCTCAAGGACGCCGGGCATGAGCCGGAGGTTGCCGCACGCACCGGTCTCCTGCTCGATCCATACTTCTCGGCCACCAAAGCCGAATGGTTGCTCGATCACATTCCCGGGGCGCGCGGGCGGGCAGAAAAGGCCGAGCTCGCGCTGGGAACGATCGACAGCTGGCTGATCTTCAAGCTCACCGGCGGGCGCGTCCACGCCACGGATGTGACCAACGCCTCGCGCACCATGCTGCTCGATCTGCGATCGCTCGCGTGGTCGGAGGAGATGCTGAGGCTGTTCGGTGTTCCACGCGCGCTTCTGCCGGAGGTGCGCGACAGCGCCGGCGACTTCGGAACGACAGCAGAGGCTGTGCTCGGCGCGGCCATTCCCATTCGCGGCGTGGCGGGCGATCAACAGGCCGCGCTGGTCGGCCAGGCCTGCTTCGCGGCTGGAGACGTGAAGTCCACCTACGGTACCGGCTGTTTCGCGCTGGTGAACACGGGCGGCGCGGTGCCGGTTTCGCAGAATAGGTTGTTGGCGACCGCCGCCTATCGCACAAACGCCGATACGGCATATGCCATCGAAGGCAGCATCTTCATCGCCGGCGCGGTGGTGCAGTGGCTGCGCGACGCGCTCGGCTGTATCCGGAATGCGGGTGAAGTCGAGGCGCTGGCCCGCACGGCGAAACAGGCGGACGGCCTTTATTTTGTTCCGGCGTTCACCGGCCTCGGCGCACCGTACTGGGATCCGCATGCACGGGCCGCCATTTTGGGTATGGCCCGCGACATGGGCGCGGCGGAAATCGCCCGCGCGGCGCTGGACGCTGTCTGCTACCAGACGCGCGATCTGCTCCAGGCCATGGCGCGCGACATGCAGGCAAGTGGGCTCGGCGCGCCGGCGGCGCTGAAGGTGGACGGCGGCATGGTGAAGAACGACTGGTTTTGCCAGCGTCTCGCCGATCTCACCGGGCTGCCCGTGGAACGGCCGAAGGTCACGGAAACCACCGCATTGGGAGCGGCTTATTTGGCGGGACTGGCAACCGGCATCTTCCCTGATCTCGGCACCATATCGCGCGCGTGGGCACTGGACCGCCGCTTCGAGCCGGAGTTTGGCAGCGCAACGCGGGATGACCTGTACGAAGGCTGGATGAAAGCGGTTGCGCGGGTGAGATGAGCCTTTGATTTGCGCGTGCCGCAGAGGCACACTGCTTCCCGGAAGATATTCGATCGTCACGGGAGATCAGCCATGCTGGACGTTGCCGAGAAAATCGCGATGAAAGCGCCGCCGAAGCACGACATCCGCTCTCTGGAGGGCAGGGTGAGTCCGGAAGAATGGAAGCAGCGGGTCGATCTCGCCGCGCTGTACCGGATCGTCGCGCTCTACGGCTGGGACGATCTGATCTTCACCCACATCTCGGCGCGGGTGCCCGGGCCGGAGCACCATTTTCTGATCAATCCCTACGGCATGATGTTCGAGGAGATTACGGCGTCCAGCCTGGTGAAGATCGATACCGAAGGCCGCAAGGTGGAGGACTCGCCTTACCCCGTGAACCCGGCCGGCTTCACCATCCACAGCGCCTTGCACATGAACCGCGAGGATGCGCATTGCGTCATCCATCTCCACACCGAAGACGGGGTGGCGATGGCCACGCAGGAATGCGGGCTGCTACCAATCACGCAGCACGCACAATCCGTTTACGCCGATCTCGCCTATCACGACTATGAGGGCATTGCGCTGGAACTGGGAGAGCGCGAGCGGATCGTGGCGGACATCGGCGACAAGAACTGCGTCATCCTGCGCAATCACGGCACACTGACCATCGGCAAGACCTGCGCCGATGCCTTCATGCGCATTTACTACCTGGAGAAGGCAGCTTCGATGCAAGTGCGGGCGCTGGCCGGCGGGATCAAGCCTTATGGCGTGAACCAGGGCGTGGCCGAAAAGAACGCGGCGATCACCAAGGGCGCGTTCGACGGGCCGATCAGCGGACTTGCATGGCCGGCGCTGATCCGCAAGCTCGATCGCCTCGATCCCAGCTACAAGCACTAGCGCCATGAAATTCGGTATCGGACAGTCCGTCCGGCGGACGGAGGACAGCCGCTTCGTCACGGGGCAGGGGCAAT
>DAIMGD010000309.1:0-2533 GCA_036724165.1 Rhodanobacter sp. | reverse complement strand
CGTGCTGTTCGCCACCGACGGGTTGGCATCGGTTGAGATCAACGTCGTCGTCGTAGGCACGCCCCCAATTGTCAGCGATGGCCCAGGGCCGGTCAGGCTGGTCGCGCTGAAGGTGGTGTCTCCGCTGTAGGTCGCGTTGAAGACGTGCGCTCCGGCCGCCAGCGTCGTGCTGCTGAAGCTCGCAAAACCTTCCGAGCCCAGCGGCAGTATCGCCACCTGTTTTCCGCCGTCAGTCAGCTTAAGCGAGCCGCTCGCGGATGCCGGATCGTTCGGATCCATCAGGTCCGAAACGAAGAAGGTAAAGTGCACATTCGTGCCGTAGGGCACCGTCTGCCCGTTGTAAATCGGCAGCGGATTGTTGAGTTGATCGGTAGTCAACATCACCAGCTTGGCCGGAACCGAGGTGACCGTCACCCGTCTCGATGCAGTAGCCGGTGCATAGTTGGCGTCGCCGGCGTACCGCGCCACCACCGAATACCTTCCGCCCGGCAGCAGCCCACCGATACCCGGGTAGCTTGCCGTGCCCGTGCTGTCCAGCGTCACCCGTACCACGCTCAACTTTGGATTGCCGACTGTGGTCGCGGTGATCAGCACGTCTCCCGTCGGCGTTCCCGCGCCACCCGTCACCGTGAGATTCAGATCCACCGGATCGTTATGGCGGAACGATGCGATGGGATTTCCTGCCTCCGTCAGCGACATCGTGAGCGTCGCTGTGCCTGCGCCGGTGGTGCTCTTCCAGCCGCTGATCAGGTTCGCCACATCCACGCTGCCCAGGCCGGAGGCTGCGTCATATCCAGCTCCGGCGCTGTACCCCGATGTAAAGGGGCCGGTGCAGTCCGGACTGCCGGATGTGCACGCGACCTCATTGGTGCCGTTCGTGATGTCATGGAAGGCGCCCGGCACGGCTGCCGCGGTCGCATACAGCCCGTCGTTCAGATTGCCCTGCGCGCCATGCGCCTCCACCACCAGCGCCGCCACGCCCGCAAAGGCCGAAGCCGCCAGCGCAGAGTTGCCGCCGGCGCTGTACTGCACCGCATCCGGCGTTCCGTTCACGCAGTCCGCGGGATCGACGCAAAGCATGTAGGTGCTGTAGTTGTTGAAGTTTCCGCCGAAGAACGACACATCCGGGACAACACGCGCCGTGGCGGAGACACCGCCCGCTACTGCCGCCTGGTAAGAGGGCTGCAGGTACGGCCCCTGCGTCACGCCATCATCGGCCGTCTGGCCCAATGTGCTCACGCCGCCGCCCGTGGCCTGGACGAACGTCGGAGTGAAGGGCTGCTGGTTCGTCGTCTGATTGCTGGAGTTGTACGGCTGCTCCGGAATGTACTTCTTCGCGGAGGTAAAGCCAGCGGTCCCGCCATTCGTCTGGCTCCAATAGGTGTAGAAGACATTGTTGGGGTCGTTGACATTCACCGTCCCCTGCGGGCCGTAAAAGAAATCGCTCGCGCCTACTGCGGTGTCAAACGGTGTTGAGGCATAGCCATTCACCGCCAGGCCGTGAGTAGCCGAACTCACCGGCTGGGCGCCATTCGCGCCCGCATCGCACTCCGCCGCACCGCCGCTGCCCGCGCCCACGATCACCGAAATGCCCTGCGCCGCGGCCTGCTGCCAGGCGTTGTCGTACAGCAGGTTGATGCCCGCTCCCAGATTGGCCTCGCAGCCCTCAAACCCGAAGACCAGCACCTGCACGCTGTTGTCTTCCAGAGCCCGGATGGTCGCAAAGTCCAGACCGGTGTCCAGATCGGTATTCGACGATGTGTAGAGATTCACCTTTGCCTGCGGCGCTGTCGCCGACAGCAATTCGATTGCTCCATACGTCACGTCAGCGTCCGCGTTCACGCCCGGATCGGTCCCGTCCACCACCACGGTCGGCGCATTCGCCGGCAGACCGAACAGCGTGCGGTAATTGGCCGGAATCGCCAGGTTGATGTTCGAGTCGCTGATGACGCCCACCGTCACCCCGCTCCCGGTCGCCGCCGCCGGAATGTCATAGATCACTGCCAGGTCGCCTGGCGCGATCGATTGAAACCCTAAATTGATCTGATCTGCAAAAAGCGGGTGCGCCTTTCCAGTCTTGCGGTCCAGCACCATCCGCTGCGTCGCGTGCCCTGCCGACGGCTTGTAGTTGTTCAGGGTGACGCCCTTCACCACGGGTGCCAGCGCTGCAGGAATCTGCGGTGCGCTCACATTGGCATGGAAGCCTTGGCCATTCACCGCGAAGCTGTGAATCTCCGTCCGGAAGGCCGAACGCACCTGGCCGGTCGTGCCGGAAAACTCGATCGCCATCTTGTTCTGGAAGACGCGTCCCACTTGAAAGCCCTGCGCCGCAAGATAGGAGGTCACCGCCTGCACATCGGCATCGGCCACGCCAAACTGCGCGCCAAACTGCTCCGGCGTCAGCCATTTGTGATAGCTCGCGCTCTTCGGGTCCTTCTGCGCGGCCACCAGCGCATCCAGCGCCTTCTGCTGGGCCGCGCTGCGCTTCAGCACCATCAGCATGTGCCCGGTCGGCGTGCTGTCCGGCAGCCGG
>DAIMGD010000308.1:0-2535 GCA_036724165.1 Rhodanobacter sp. | reverse complement strand
TGGATGCGTACGTTGTAGTCCACGACGCGCTTGTAGCCGACCAGAATTTTCATCAACGATTCCTTCTACGGGCGCCTGCGGAGGCGCATGCGGTAATGAAGCAGTGGACTATTCTAACCCGAGCCGGCGCGATGGCCCGTGGCATCGCCCTGGGTGTGCCAGGCGGTCAACCGTTATGATGCCCGGCCGCTGTTTCATGGAGTCGTATCGAGGATGCATGTCATGTACCGGGCCTTGCGGGTCATCAATGCTGGTCGCCTGTCGCCGATCTTGGTGGCTTGCTGCCTGCTGCCTGGCGCGGGCGGTGGCATCGCTGGCACGGGGTTGGCATGACGCGACTGCGGCTTTCCATCGTGATCTGCACCTATAACGGAGCCGCCTACCTGGCGCCGCAGCTGGACAGCCTGCTGGCGCAGACCCGGCTGCCTGACGAGATCGTGATCGGCGATGACGGTTCGGTCGACGCCAGCGTGGAGATCCTGCAGCGGTTCGCCGGGCGGGCGCGGGATCTGGGCATCGACGTGCGGCTCATCGAGCACCGCGAGAATCTCGGCTACGTCGAGAATTTTTCCAGCGCGCTGCGACGGGCGACCGGCGATGTGCTGTTCCTGTGCGATCAGGATGATGTATGGCGCTCGGACAAGCTGGCCCGGATGGCCGCACGCTTCACCGACGATCCACAGCTGCTGCTGCTGCACAGCGACGCGCGGCTGGTCGATGCGCGGGGCGATTCGCTGCATTGCTCGCTGTTCGATGCGCTGCAGCTGACGCCGGATGAAAAGCAGGATATTCACCAGGGCCGTGCGTTCGAGGTGGTCCTGCGGCGCAGCTTTGTCACCGGCGCCACGGCGGCGCTGCGCCGGGAGCTGGTCGGGCTGGCGTTGCCGGTGGCACCGGACTGGACTCACGATGAATGGCTGGCCGCGATCGCGGCGGCTTCCGGCCGGATGGATTTCATCGATGAGCCGCTGATCGATTACCGCCAGCACGATGGCAATCAGATCGGCATGCGCAAGCGCACGCTGGCGATGAAGTGGCAGGACCTGATACTTCCGCGCGGTCATTTTCTGTCCGCCGAGGCGAGGCGGCTGCAGCGGCTGGAGGATTTTCTCGCGCAGGCTGGGTTCGGCGCCGGTCCGCAGCGGGCAGCGCAGATCAGGCACAAGCGCGTCCATTTCGAGCAACGCGTGGCGATTGGCAGGCTGCCGCGCTGGCAGCGCCTGCGGCCGATCGCGCAAGAAGCCAGCGCGGGCTGTTACCGGCGTTACGGAACCGGTGGTCGTTCGATGCTGCGGGATCTGCTGCGTCATGACTGAGCCCGCCTCGACCACGGTGTGTGCGGTGATCGTCAGCTATCGCCCCGAACCCGCGCTGCTGCAGCAATTGATCGACGCGGTGACTCCCCAGGTGGGGGCGACGGTGGTGGTCGACAACGCCAGCGACGGCACCTGGCAGCAGGCCCTTGGCGCGGCGATGTCGGCACGTGGCGACGCCCTGCTGTGCCAGCCGTGCAACCGCGGGCTGGCGGTCGCCCAGAATGCGGGGATCGACTGGGCGCGTGCGCGCGGCTACCGACACGTGCTGTTGCTGGATCAGGACAGCGAGCCCTCCGCGGACATGGTGGCGGCCTTGCAGGCGGCACTGCAGACGCTCGCGGCCACGCAAAAAGTGGCCGCGGTCGGGCCACGTTTCCACGATGCGCGCGAGGATCGCCATGCACCGTTTGTACGCATCGGCTTTCCGCGGAACCGCAAGCTGTGGTGTGAAAGCGATGCACAGACCGTGGCCTGCGATTTCCTGATCAGTTCGGGTGCGCTGATCCCGCTGGACGTGCTCGATCGGGTCGGCCCGATGGATGCGGGGCTGTTCATCGACAATGTGGATCTGGAATGGGGCTTCCGGGCGCAGGCGCAGGGTTATGCGTTGTATGGCGTGTGCGCGGCGACGATGCATCATCGACTGGGCGATGCCCGGCAGGGATTGCCGTTCGGCCTCGGGCAGGTGGTGGTGCACGGGTCGTCGCGCCTGTATTACATGATGCGCAACCGTTTGCGGCTGTACCGGATGCCGCATACGCCGGGCGTCTGGATCGCCCAGGACGTGCCGCGCGTGCTGGTCAAGTTGTTCCTGTTCGGCGTACTGATCGGGCCGCGGATGCACAACCTGCGCTGCATGTTGCGCGGGCTGTGGGACGGTCTGCGTGGTCGACAGGGCGCATGCCCGCCCGAACTGCTGTCCGGAGACGACTGAGCGTTGCTCCGGACTGCCCGGAAGACCGCCTAGAGGTTCTGGTAATTCGGCCCGGAGCCGCCTTCCGGCGTGACCCAGGTGATGATCTCGTACGGATCCTTGATGTCGCAGGTCTTGCAGTGCACGCAGTTCGCGGCATTGATCTGCAGGCGCTTGCCGGCGCCATCATCCACGATCTCGTAGACATTCGCGGGGCAGAAGCGGGTACACGGATTGCCGTATTCGGTGGTGCACTGGTCGATGCAGATATTGGTGTCGGCCACGTGCAGGTGGATCGGCTGATCC
>DAIMGD010000307.1:0-2557 GCA_036724165.1 Rhodanobacter sp. | reverse complement strand
AGATCAGGCAGCTCTGGCTGAATTCGAGCACACCCGCCGTCTCCCTGCTGATGAGCCGCGGCCTGCGTGAAATGAAGGCTGATGCCAGGCAGGATGCGATCGAGGATTTTTCCGACGCGATCACGCTCGATCCCAATCTGGCCGAGGCCTACCACCAGCGCGCGATCGCTCGTTTCACCGCAGGCGATACACAAGGGGCGATCGCCGACATTCAGGCGACGCTACAGCACGAGCCGCGCAGCTTTGCCGCATTTCAGACGCTTGCCGCGATTGCCGAAGCGCGCAAGGACTGGAAAGGCGCCTACGCGGCCTGGCAGAAGGTGATGGCGATCGATCCGAAGACCCCCGGTGGCGAAGAGCGCCTCAAGGACCTGCGCCGCCACGCGCTGGGCGAGGAGGCGTAGCGCTACCGATCTGTCAGCCGCAGCTCGATGCGCCGGTTCTTCGCGTACGCCTCTGGCGTATTGGCGGAATCGAGTGGCTGATTGTCACCGAACGCCGTCGCCGCCAGATGCTCGGTTGGCACGCCATCTGCGATCAGCAACTTCACCACGGTGATCGCGCGCTCCGCAGACAATTCCCAGTTGGAAGCGAACTGACCACCAACACCCTTGATCGGCTGCCGGTCGGTGTGGCCGTCGACGCGAAGGATCCACGCGATGTCAGGCGGGATCTCGGTGGCGATGTCTTTGATGGTGATGGCAAGCGCCGTGATCCCGCTCACCCCAGCCGGCGTCAGGTCAGCGCTGCCGACCGGGAACAACACCTCGCTCTGGAACACGAACCGGTCGCCCACGATCTGTATTCCAGGCCGGTTCGCCAGCACATTGCGAAGCTTGCCGAAGAACTCGCTGCGATAGCGCTGCAGCTCCTCGACCTTCGTCGCCAGCGCGATATTCAGCTTCTGGCCAAGGTTAGCGATCTGGGTGTCCTTCGCCTGCCCCTGTGTCTTCGCCAGATCGAGTGCATTGGCCACCGTGGTAAGCTGCGCCTTCAGCTCATCCACCTGCTGATTGAGCAGCGCGATCTGCGCCTTCGCCGAATCGCCCAGCTGCTTCTCGCTGGCAAGCTGCGTCTCGACCGCGGCACGGCGCTGCGCATCCGTCATCGCGCGCGCCGCCGCGTCCTGCGCCTGCTTCTCCAGCGAATCACGCAATGCCGCGAGCGCGCGGTTCTGCTCCGCCAGCTTCGCCAGATCGGACAGCTTCGTCGCCAGCGTGTCCTTGTTGACCTGCACCGTCTTGTCCAGCTCGGCCATCTGGCGCTGCATCTCGGCAAGCTGTGCCTGGGCGTTGGCGAGCTTGCTGTTGGTGTCGCCAAGCTGCTGCCGCGCGTCCGCAAGCTGCGTCGCGACAGTCGCTGTCTCCTGCTTCGCCACGTCCGTGCGTTGCGCCGAAGCAGTCAGGTCATTCTGCAACTGCTCGGCGCGCGCCGCACCCGAGCGTGCCTGCAAATTGGCATCTGCCAGCTGTTGCGCCAGTCGGTCGCGTTCCGCCCGCAAGGTGTCGCGATCGGTGCTGGCGCGCTCTGCCTGATCCTTTAGCGAAGCAAGCTGCTGCGACAGGCTGTCGCGGGCGCCTGTGGCCGCGGTAAGCTCGCGATTGAGCTGCGCGATCGATTGCTGGAGGTCCGTGCTGTGCCCACGTTCCAGCGACAGCATGTCGCTGACCTCCGCAAGCTGTCGATTCACCCGGTCAAGCTGCTTGTCGCGGCCGGTCAGCACGACGGACAGGAATGCCTGCGCCAGAACGAACACCAACAGCACGAAGATGATGACCATCAGCAGCGTGGACAGCGCATCCACGTAGCCAGGCCATGCTGAAAGCCCGTTATCGCCGCGCCGTCGCACGGTCAGCGGCATCGCTACTTCTGATCCTCCGCCAGCGCAGCGACTGTCCTGGTCAGGATGCGCAGATCATTGCGCAGCTCCGCGGTGCTCTGTGCCCGCCCCTGTTCGGAATCGGCCAGCAGGCGCTGCAAATATAGTTCGATGTTGCGCAGATGGCCGCGCGCGACATCGTCGAGCACGAAGTCCCGGCGGTCGCCGAGTCGTTGCAACGCTGGTGTCAGCGATGCCTGCGCCTCGGCTATGCGCAGCATGAGCTGCTGGCTGGTACGCATCGAGTCGGACAGCGTCGCGACGTGCTCGGTCAGCGCCATCACCGCCTGGTTCGCATGCGCGCGGCCATCTTCGCCGCGTTGCAGAATGCGCTGCAGGTTCTCCATGTTCTCCGCGGTCTGCTCCAGCAGCGCCTGCACGTAGACCGGCACCGAGCCTTCACCCTCCGCCAGCACGCCCGACGACAGCCGGGTCAGCCCGGCCAGCCATTCCTCCAGCTCATTGAAGAAGCGGTTCTGCGCCTGGCCGGCGGTTAGGTCGAGGAAGCCCAGGACAAGTGCGCCTGACAGGCCGAACATTGAGGCGGAGAACGCGGTGCCCATGCCGGCGAGCGGCTTCGCCAGCCCGGATTTGAGCTGCTCGAACAGCGCGTTGAGATCGCCGGAACCCACCGACATCGTGGCGATCACATCGGATACCGCGCCGATAGTCTTGAGC
>DAIMGD010000306.1:0-2579 GCA_036724165.1 Rhodanobacter sp. | reverse complement strand
CCCACCGTCAGCTTGCCCTCGCTCCACAGCCAGATCGCCAGCGCCGAGGTGCCGACGATCAGGAAACCGTTGAGGGTGGTGATGCTGGCGTCCATCGCGGTGGTCAGCCGGGTCATGGCGCGATGCTTGTCGATCAGCCCGTCGATCGCCTCGGCCACGTAGTCTTCCTCGCGCCGGGTATGCGCGAACAGTTTCAGCGTGAGCACGTTGCTGTAGCCGTCGACGATGCGTCCCATCAGCTTCGACTTGGCTTCGGAAGATTTCCACGAACACTGCTTGATGCGCGGAATGAACCACGCCAGCAGCCCGACGTAGCCGACCACCCACAGCAACAGCGGCAGCGCCAGCCAGCCGTCGGCCTGCGCGAACAGCACCACCGCGCTGCCGGTGTAGACCACCACGTACCACAGCGCGTCGACGATCTGCACCGCCGACTCGCGCAGCGAACTGCCGGTCTGCATGATGCGGTTGGCGATACGCCCGGCGTAGTCGTTCTGGAAGAAGCCCAGGCTCTGGCGGATCACGTAACGATGGTTCTGCCAGCGGATGCGGTTGGTCAGGCTGGGCACGATCGCCTGGTTCACCAGCAGGTCGTGCAGGCTGTTCAGCAGCGGCCGCGCAATCAGTGCGACGAGGCCCATCCAGATCAGCGTGCGGCCGTGCAGCTGGAAGAACGCCGCGCCCGGCGCACCTTTGGCCATGTCGACGATGCTGCCGATGAAACCGAACAGCGACACCTCGACGATCGCCACGCCGAAGCCCACCACGATCGCCGCCGCGAACACCGGCCACACCTGGCGCAGGTAGAACGCGTAGAAGCGCCAGACCGACTGCGGTGGCATGCCGTCCACCGGTTCCTTGAACGCATCGATGAGGGACTCAAACCAGCGAAAGATCATGGGGATTCCGGACACATGCCTCGGGCTATTGTGCTTGAAGCACTTCGCTACGGGTGTGAGGATAGAGGGATGCGCAGCGGAGAATTCACGATGGCCACGGAAACCTTCGAGGGCTGCTGCACCTGCGGCAGCGTGCGCTATCGGCTGACCAGTGCACCGATGTTCGTGCACTGTTGCCACTGCACATGGTGCCAACGCGAGTCCGGCACTGCATTCGCGTTGAATGCGTTGATCGAGACCGATCGCCTCGCGCTGCTGCAGGGCGAGCCGGAGCGCGTGCCTACGCCATCGAACAGCGGCAGCGGGCAGGCCGTCATGCGTTGTCCGGATTGCCGCATCGCGCTGTGGAGTCACTATGCCGGCGCGGGCGACCTGCTGGCGTTTGTCCGCGTCGGCACGTTGGCCACGCCCTGGCGGCTGCGGCCCGACATCCACATCTTCACCTCGACCAGACTGCCGTGGGTCGTGTTGTCGTCCGACATACCCGCGGTAGCCGAATATTACAAACGCGACGACTACTGGCCATCCGCCAGTCTCGCGCGCCGCGAGGCCATGCTGGCCCGGCGCTGAGTTGCTACGCGTTCCGACCGCCGCCCAGGTCAGGCTGCACTGGCCGGATCGATCGCGTCGTGAGTGATTGGCCAATCGCGTCGACCCGGGCAATCGTGCAGCCTGAACGCCGCGTCAAAGTCAGGGGCAGTGCTGGGTTCATTTCGATTGACCCACTGCGGCAGGGCCGGGATCATCCGCTGATGCCTACCCTGCTGCGTTATCTGTTCGTTCTCCTGCTGACCCTGCCCAGCGGCGTTGTCCTGGCGCAAGACGCCCCTGATGCCGGTGTGCCGGCCACAGCGCCCGCGCTGACGCCAACCCAGACGCTGACCCAGCTGCGCGCGCAGCTGGATGACATCAAGGCCGCGGTGGATGCCAAGAAGACCGATGTACCGCTGAGCGACCTGCGCAACCGCGCGCTGGCGGTGCAGCAGCAGGCCGAGCAGCTGACCTCCACGCTGTCGCCGCAGTCGGCCAGTTTGCAGGCCCGGCTGGATGTCCTTGGCCCCGCGCCGGTCAAGGGTGCGCCGCCGGAGTCGCCGCAACTCAGCGCGCAGCGCAGGCAGCTGGGCAAGGCCAAGAGCGATATGGACGGCCAGGTCAAACAGACCAATTCGCTGGGCACCGAGGCGAGCCAGCTGGCCGCGCATGTCGCCGAGTTGCGTCGCGACCAGTTCCAGACCCAGCTCGCCTCGCGCACGGCCACGCCGTTCAGCCGCGCCTTCTGGGTCGATCCGGCGAAGGCCTTTCCCGACGACATGGCGCGCGCAAAGCAACTTGGCAGCGATGCGCTGGCGGCGATGCGGCTGGCCTGGCAACCGCCCAATCGCACCCCGTTCGTGCTGTGCCTGATCATCGCCGCGCTGCTGCTGAGCGTGGGGCGCTGGCTGATCGAGCGCAGCCTGGTCTACGTCACCACCAACCGCATGCCGGCGGGCCGGCTGCGGCGCAGTGCGCTGGCCATCGCGGTCACGCTGGCCTACATGCTGGCGATCGGGCTGAGCGCGCGGTTCGTCTATCTCGCGCTGAACTGGAACGACCTGCTGAGTGCGGATCTGGACGAGCTGGCCCGAAAGCTGGTGCGGCTGGTGACCTTCGCCGCCTTCATGACCGGACTCGGCCGCGCCA
>DAIMGD010000305.1:0-2603 GCA_036724165.1 Rhodanobacter sp. | reverse complement strand
CCACCGCGCTGTACCAGGTGGTCGGTCCGATCTGCGAGAGTGGCGACGTGCTGGGTACGGATCGTCGTCTGCCCGAGGCGCAGGAAGGTGACGTGGTGTTGATCGCGCAGACGGGCGCCTACGGCAAGGTGATGTCCTCGCACTACAACCTGCGCGACGAAGCTGACGAGATCGTGATCGAATAGGCGCCTGGCGCTGGAGAAGTATTGGTGAGCAACATGATTCAACCGCGGCTGACCCAGCTGTTCCGCTTCGTGCGCTGCAGCTACGCCGATGGCGTGGCCGAGCTGGCGTACGCGTTTGACGACGGCGAGGAGCTGGTCGAGCGGATCCGTTTCCCGAATGCGCCGGTGGTTCCGGCTGGACATGCGGCGGCATTCGAGGCGGCGTTGAAGCTGCTGCATCTGATCGCCGGTGTCAGTTACTACAAGGCCGGCGTGCCGCCGAGGATCGAGGTGGCAACAGGTCCACTCGACGACGCCACCGCCGAGCTGCTCGATCAGCTGTACCTGCATGGGCTGGCCGAGTTTGCTTATCGCAACGGGCTGGACCTGCGCGGGCGTATCTCGTTCCCGCGTGGTGGTGTTGCAGCAACAGTCGGCACATTGAATCTGCCGCAACGCACCCTGGTGCCGATCGGCGGCGGCAAGGATTCGCTGGTCGCAGTCGAAGCGATCAAGTCGATCGGCGGCGCAGCGACCGCGGTGTGGGTCGGCAATTCCGCCTTGATCGCCGCCTGTGCCGAGCGCACTGGCCTGCCTACGCTGAACATCCAGCGCGAGCTGGCACCCGGCTTGTTCGAGCTGAACCGGCTCGGTGCGTGGAATGGACATATCCCGGTGACCGCGGTGAACTCGGCGATCCTCGCCGTCGCCGCGATCCTCTACGGCTACGACTCGATCGCGTTCGCCAACGAGCGTTCCGCGTCGGCTGCCACGCTGGAGTACGACGGCCAGCAGGTGAACCACCAGTGGAGCAAGGGCTATGCGTTCGAGCAGTTGCTCGGCAACTGGCTGCACACGCATGTGGCCAGTGACCTCGATTACTGCTCGCTGCTGCGGCCATATTCGGAGCTGGCGATCACCCGCGCGTTCGCGAAACTGACGCCGTACTTCGACGTGTTCTCAAGCTGCAACCGCAATTTCAGGCTGCTCGGGCCGAAGCCGGCCGACCGCTGGTGCGGGCAATGCCCGAAGTGCCATTTCGTGTTCCTGGCGCTGGCGCCGTTCCTGCCCAAGCCGCGGCTGCTGTCGATCTTCGGCCGCAACCTGCTGGACGATGAAACACAGGCCGCCGGTTTCGACGCGCTGCTGGAATACCAGGACCACAAGCCGTTCGAATGCGTGGGCGAGGGCGCCGAGGCACGCGCCGCGATGTATGCGCTGAGCCAGCGGCCGGAATGGCAGGAGGACGCGCTGGTCGCGCGCTTCCATGGCGAGATCCTGCCGCAATTGGACGTGTCGGAACTGGCGCTTGAGCCGTGGCTTGAACCATCGGCCGAACATCATGTACCGGCCCGGTTGCAACCCGCGCTGGCGACGATCGGCTGATGCGCTTCGCTGATCTGCGCGATCGTCGCGTTGCAGTCTGGGGCTTTGGTCGCGAGGGCCGCGCGGCAATCCACGCGCTGCGTCAGCGTTGCGGCGATCAGCACTTCACCTTGTTCTGCGGTGCGACCGAAGTCGAGGCCGCCCGTGCGTTCGATCCGGCGCTCGACGTCGTTGCCGGCGAACCGGACGCGACCACGCTGGGCCAGTTTGATGTGGTGGTGAAGTCGCCGGGCATCTCGGCATACAAGCCAGCCTTGCTGGCAGCGCAGGCGCAGGGTACGCAGGTCACTTCGGGCACCGCGCTGTGGTTTGGCGAGAATCCTGATGCACACGTAATAGCCGTCACTGGCACCAAGGGCAAGAGCACTACCAGCGCCCTTATCGCCCATCTAACACGCGCACTCGGTGTGCGCACGGCATTGGCCGGCAACATCGGCCTGCCACTGCTGGAGCTGCTCGATCAGCGCGCCGATCTCTGGGTGATCGAGCTGTCTAGCTTCCAGACCGGCGAAGCCGGCCCGCTGGAGCTGGGCGTGATCACCAGCCTGTACGAGGAACACCTCGACTGGCACGGCTCGCGCGAGCGCTATGTCGCCGACAAGCTGCGCCTGGCCGACGTCTCGCGGCTGCTGTTGGTCAACGCGCTGCAACCGGCTTTGCTGGAACGCACGCAGGCTCACCCGCATCGGCTGTTGTTTGGTCAGCCGGAAGGCTGGCATGTGGTCGATGGTTTCATCTGCCGCGGCACACAGAAGGTATTCCCGGTCGAGCAGCTGGCTGCGCCGGGCCTGCACAATGCACTCAACGCTTGCGCCGCACTGGCGGCGCTGGCCGCGGTCGGCATGGATGCACTGGCGGCCGCACCGGCACTCAAGCATTTCCGCCCGCTGCCGCATCGCCTGCAACCGCTGGGCGAACACGGCGGCTGGCACTGGGTCAACGATTCGATCAGCACCACGCCGTTGGCCACGCTGGCCGCACTGGAAAGCCTGCATGGTCGCGCAGTGACCGTGCTTATCGGCGGCCACGACCGCGGGCTGGACTGGACACCGT